>DDMS01000010.1 GCA_002340765.1 Flavobacteriaceae bacterium UBA2540
TAATAAATAATATTTTCAAGAAAATCAAACTGTATAGAAAGGGTAATTGATATTATAAATAGATTTGTAATGATAAATAATATATTACCGTATTTTATTTTATCAATAAATATTTTATTTCTTTTGTAAAATACAAAAAAATGATAAATTATTGCAAATTGAATAATAAGTATATAGTAAAATGATATTTCGTTCATACTTTTAATATTAATTATTCTCTTTACATCTCGCATGATTTTCTATAGCTATAGTAGCATCAACTATTGCATTTCCGACAGCAACTACATAACAAGGTGATGCTAATCCAGCTGTGAATAATGAGATAACGGTACAAATTGCAATATTTTTATCATATTGTGCATGAAGAGTATGAAAAGCGGCTTCAAAGGCATCATCGCAAGGATCCATTTTACTTTGCAAAAATGTACTTATTTTATTTTGATTCTTAACTTCTTTAAATAATGATTCTACATCATCACTTGATAATAAATCAATATTCGGTTATCTAGTTCTAATATTTTGAGTGAGCATTTTCAAATTAGATATGTGTTCTTTATACAAATCGTCAATCCCTATGACAACGAAAATTTCTTCATAATTTTTATTATCAAAGGGTTCATTAATTTTACCATTATTGATAATATACTTTCTAATTTTTTGTATTGATGCCTCAGAAAATTGATAATTGATATTAACTATTTCATTAAAATCTATGTCTTTAATTAAATTTGTTTTTAAATCATTTATAATTTCAGTATTGTCATTTATTTGCTCATTAGTATTGATTCCAATGTCATTTGTACAACTGAATACAACTAAAATGAATGTAAAAATTACTAAATTTTTTAATTTGTTTCTCATTTTTCTGTTTTTTTTTAAAAAGTTCTTAGCTATGATTTTTTAAATCACAAATATTTATTCAATTAAAAAAGAAAAATATTGTGCAATTTTTAATTTCTTTTCAATAAGTGTTGCTAGCAATTTTAATTAAATTAGCTACTTTTAACTAAAACATTTCAAAATTAAAAAAAAAAGACTTTACAAAATAATTTTATCTTTTTTTGATTTTTATTGAAAATTAAAATTTAAACTTTAGTATATTAATCGTAATATTGCAATCAATTAAATAATCAAAATGGGAATTACCAAAACAGCCATTTTTTCAGACGAACAAAACGAAATTGCCAACTTTGCAAAAGTCATTGGACATCCTGCAAGAGTAGCTATTTTACAGCGTTTGTTTGATATTGATACTTGCGTTTGTGGAGATTTGGTGAACGAAATTGGCTTGGCTCAACCTACCATTTCTCAGCATTTGAAAGAACTAAAAAGCCTCGGTTTGATTCAAGGAACGATTGATGGAACGAGTGTTTGCTATTGTATTCACAAAGAAAATTGGACAAAAATGAAATCAATTATGCTTGATTTTTTTAATCAAGATATTTCAAAACAAGATTGTTGTTAAAAAAATTTATCCTAATTAATCGCATTATCGCAATAAACAAATACATATGAAATTATCCCAAGTAAAAGCCATTTTAAAAGATGTGAAAACCATTAGTTTTCAATTGCCAGACAATTCTTTGGTTCCAAGCCATTTTCACGTTACTGAAGTAGGCGAAATCACCAAAAGATTTATTGATTGTGGTGGAACTGTCAGAAAAGAAACTGTTGTAAATTTTCAATTATGGAATGCAAACGACTATGATCATAGGTTGCATCCAGAAAAATTATTAAAAATTATTGAACTTTCGGAAAAAACCTTGGCAATTGATGACAACGAAATTGAGGTGGAATATCAAGGAACAACCATTCAAAAATTTGGGTTGGATTTTGACGGAAATCAATTTTTATTGACCACCAAACAAACAGATTGCTTGGCAAAAGACGCTTGCGGAATTCCTGCTGAAAAACCAAAAGTTCGTTTGTCAGAAATGAGCGCTCAATCTTGTTGCTCTCCAAAAAGCGGCTGTTGTTAAACAATCAAAAAACCAACATATTAGATGAAAAAAATAACTTTATT
The DNA here is from genome assembly GCA_002340765.1 of Flavobacteriaceae bacterium UBA2540. Taxonomy (GTDB): domain Bacteria; phylum Bacteroidota; class Bacteroidia; order Flavobacteriales; family Flavobacteriaceae; genus Polaribacter. The sequence continues at coordinate 2,024 of DDMS01000010.1, forward strand.
TCCTGAAATCTCTGCATTTATAAATTCGTTGGATGTTTCAACCATTTCTGAAAAACGTAAAAAAACACTTCAGCCATTGATTGATTTTGTGCAATCGAAAGTTTCAAATCAAGAAACTGTGGCTATCAATTTTATTTGTACGCACAATTCTAGAAGAAGTCATTTGTCGCAAGTTTGGGCGCAAACCATTGCGTATTCACTACATATTAGTAATGTCATTTGTTATTCGGGAGGAACAGAAGCAACTGCTATGTTTCCAATGGCAGCAAAAACGTTGGAAAATTCCGGATTTCAAATTCAAACACTTTCTGAAGGAAAAAACCCTGTATATGCCATAAAATATGCAGAAAATGCACACCCAATTATGGGGTTTTCAAAAAGATTAGATGATGATTTTAATCCAAAAACGGATTTTGCAGCAATCATGACTTGCAATTCCGCCAATGAAGCATGTCCTCTGGTTTTGGGTGCGGAAAAACGAATTCCGATTACTTTTGAAGATCCAAAAGCTTTTGACAATACACCACAACAAGCTGAAAAATATCATGAAAGAAGTGTGCAAATTGCCACTGAACTCTTATACGTTTTTTCTCAACTAAAAAAAGAACATGAGTAAAAAAAAACTAGGTTTTTTAGATAAAAACCTTACACTTTGGATTTTTGTTGCCATGATTATTGGCGTTAGTTTGGGGTATTTTATCCCTAATTTTCCTGATTTTATCAATTCATTTAATAGTGGAATTACCAATATTCCTATTGCTATTGGTTTAATTGTAATGATGTATCCGCCTTTGGCAAAAGTAAATTATGCGTTGTTGCCAAAAGTGTTTAAAAACACAAAAATTCTCTCTATTTCACTGATTCTCAATTGGATTATTGGACCAGTTTTGATGTTTGTATTGGCAATTACTTTTTTACAAGACTATCCAGAATATATGGTTGGCTTGATTTTAATTGGATTGGCAAGATGCATTGCTATGGTATTAGTTTGGAATGATTTAGCAGAGGGAAGCAGTGAATACGGAGCTGGATTAGTAGCCCTGAATAGTATTTTTCAAGTGTTTGCGTACAGTTTTTATGCTTGAATTTTCATCACAATTTTACCACCTTATTTTGGTTTTGAAGGTTCAATTGTAGATATTTCAATTGCAACAATTACTGAAAGTGTGGCAATTTATTTAGGAATTCCTTTTTTAATGGGAATTTTGAGTCGATTTTTTTTGGTAAAAGCCAAAGGAGAAGATTGGTATTCAAAAAAGTTTATTCCAACGATTTCACCCATAACTTTGATTGCGTTGTTGTTCACAATTATAGTAATGTTTTCTTTGAAAGGTGAATTGATTGTTCAAATTCCTATGGATGTTGTGATGATTGCCATTCCGTTATTAATTTATTTTGCGTTGATGTTTTTCATTGGATTTTTCGTTACAAAAGCGATGGGAAGTTCGTATGATAAAACTGCAGCAGTAGCATTTACAGCAGCTGGAAACAATTTTGAATTGGCGATTGCAGTTGCAATTGCAGTTTTCGGACTCAATTCAGGACAAGCTTTTGCAGGTGTTATTGGACCTTTGGTTGAAGTTCCCGCATTGATTATTTTAGTGCGTGTTTCTTTTTGGCTGCGTAAAAAATATTTTTAGTATTGAATCCTAATTTTTAATAATTGGCTCTAAGAAGAAGGATTTGAAAATAATAGAAAGTTTAAAAAATATACATTTCAAAAAGTAAAATTGAATTATAAATTTTAAACCACGAGCCCGTTTCAAAGAAATCCTTATTTTTGTGTTTCAAATTCAAACTGAATATGAAGAATACCTATAAAATAGCGGTTATTCAACTGAATCTCAACAATAATCCAGAGAACAATCTAAAGAAGTGTTTACAATGGGTTAGAGATGCTGCAGCAAAAGGCGCAGAAGTAATTTCTTTACCAGAATTGTATAGCAGTCATTATTTTTGTCAAAATGAAGATACAGATAATTTTGCCTATGCTGAGCCTTTGTATAGCACTTCATTTCAGGCATTTAGCGAGTTATCAAAAAAATTAGGTGTGGTAATTATTGTTCCTTTTTTTGAAAAACGCATGACAGGAATTTATCACAATAGCGCCTATATTATAGATACTGATGGCACAGAGGCAGGTTTGTATCGCAAAATGCACATTCCAGATGATCCTCATTTTTACGAAAAATTTTATTTCACTCCCGGTGATTTGGGCTTCAAATCAAACAAAACCAACAAAGGAAATATTGGCGTGTTAATTTGCTGGGATCAGTGGTATCCTGAAGCTGCAAGAATCACTGCTTTAAAAGGTGCAGAAGTGTTGTTTTATCCAACTGCTATTGGTTGGCATCCCAAAGAAAAAGTGCAATATGGTGAGAATCAATATGGTGCTTGGATGAATGTGATGAAAGGGCATGCAGTTGCAAATGGAGTTTATGTAGCTGCTGCAAATAGAATTGGATTGGAAAAATATTTGCCCAATACTGATGGAATCGAATTTTGGGGAGCTTCATTTATTGCAGGTCCACAAGGAGAAATTCTCGCGCAAGCATCTCATGACAAAGAAGAAATTTTGATGGCAGAAATGGATTTAGATTTGCAAGAAAACATCCGTCAAAATTGGCCTTTTTTCAGAGATAGAAGAATAGATGCCTTTGGTGACATCACAAAAAGAGCGATTGATTCATGAGAAGATTTCCAGCAGAATGGGAACAGCATCAAGGTTTACTGCTCTGCTTTCCTAATAATGGCAATGATTGGCCAGGAAAATATGGCGCAATTCAGTGGGCTTTTATAGAATTTATCAAAAAGGTAGCGCACGTTGAAACTGTTTTTTTAATTGTTGCTGATAAAAATTTACAAGAAAAAGTATCTGAAATGCTTCAAATGGCAAATGTTTCTTTGGACAAAATTTCATTCATCATTCATAAAACCAACCGAAGTTGGATGCGTGACTCAGGACCCATCATCATAAAAAACTGTTCAAAAAGAGAAGCCGTCAACTTTAATTTTAATGGTTGGGCAAAATACCGCAATTTTCAATTGGATAAACATGTTCCGTCAAAAGTGGCAAACCATCTGAATATTCCTTTGACTCAAGCTACTTTCAAAGGAAAACCCGTAATTTTAGAAGGTGGTGCCATTGATGTAAACGGCAAAGGAACATTATTAACATCTGAAGAATGTTTATTACATCCTTCAATTCAAGTTCGAAATGAGAATTTCACGAAAGAAGACTACGAAGCTGTTTTCAAAGAATATTTAGGAATAACGAATGTTATTTGGTTGAGAGATGGAATTATTGGCGATGACACACATGGTCATATTGATGATTTGTGCAGGTTTGTGAACGAAAATACGATTATTACAGTTGTTGAAACTGATCAAACAAATCCTAATTATAATGCCTTGCAAGACAATTTACTACGATTGGAAAATGCTGTTTTAGAGGATGGAAAAAAACCAAGAATTGTTACGTTACCCATGCCAAAAACGGTAATCTTTGATGATTTGATAATTCCTGCGAGTTATGCCAACTTTGTGATTTTGAATACGTTGGTTTTAGTGCCAACTTTCAATGATGCCAATGACAGAACTGCGCTCAACATCATCGCACATTGTTTTCCTGACAGAGAAGTTATTGGGATAAGTGCGATTGATTTGATTTGGGGATTTGGAACCTTACATTGTTTGAGTCAGCAAATTCCTGAGTAGATTCATAGTTTGTTTACGAAAAACCTTTGAAACTAGTTTTTTTATTTTGAATCTCTTTTGACACTTTTTCATTTGTTGTAAATCGTCAGCAAAAA
>DDMS01000035.1 GCA_002340765.1 Flavobacteriaceae bacterium UBA2540
ATTATAAATTATAAAAAATATTTTTTAGCCTAACCTAAATATATTTTTATATTTGTAAAAATATTTATAATGAATCGCTTTGTTTTTATAGTTTTTATAATCTTTTGGGAGATTGGGTTTTCTCAATCAGTTTCTGGAATTATAAGTGATAAAAATGGAGAGAGAATTCCGTTTGCAAATATTTATCTTAATAATACAAACATTGGTACTTCTTCAAATGAAAATGGATTTTATGAACTCAAAAATATTAAAAAAGGAGACTATACCTTGGTCGCTAGTGTTGTAGGATTTCAATCAAAATCCATCAAAATTAGCATAAAAAATGACCAACAATTGACTCAAAATTTTGTCCTAAATGAAGCTGATTCCTTAGAAGAAATTGTGATTTCTGGCTCTTTACGACCAGTCTCTAAATTGGAAAGTCCTGTTCCTATTGAAATATATAGCAATACATTTTTCAAAAAAAATCCTACTCCATCAGTATTTGAATCCCTTCAAAATGTCAACGGAATTCGCCCTCAATTGAACTGCAATGTATGCAATACTGGTGATATTCACATCAATGGTCTAGAAGGCCCTTATACCTTTGTGTTGATTGATGGAATGCCTATCGTTAGCGGACTTTCAACGGTTTATGGTCTCACAGGAATTCCACAAGCATTGATTGAAAGAGTTGAAATTGTAAAAGGGCCTGCCTCTACTTTATATGGCTCTGAAGCTGTTGGTGGCATCATCAATATCATCACTAAAAAACCTGGAAATTCACCAAAATTAACAACAGATTCTTTTGCAAGTTCTTGGGGAGAAATCAATACAGATATTGGTTTGCGCTACAAAATTTCCGAAAAAGTGGATGCTCTTTTGGGAGTAAATTATTTTAATTTTCAGCAAAGAATTGACAATAATAATGACAATTTTACTGATTTAACTCTGCAAAACAGAATTTCAATTTTTAATAAAATCAATATCGAACGAAAAAGTAAAAAAGTATTTTCCATTGCAAGCAGATATGTTTATGAAGATAGATGGGGAGGAGAATTGGATTGGGAGCGAGAATTTAGGGGAACAAACGAAAAATACGGAGAAAGTATTTACACAAATCGTTGGGAAACTTTTGGAAATTATCAATTGCCAACTTCAGAAAATATCAATTTTCAATTCAGTTTGAATGGTCATTATCAGAATTCTTTTTACGGAACAGATTCGTATGACGCATCTCAATTTATCGCTTTTGGGCAACTTGTTTACAATAAACAATTGAATAAAAAACACAATTTACTGCTAGGTTTAGCATACAGATATACCTTTTATGACGACAATACCTTTGCGACTTTGGATGAAAATGGAATCACAAATTCGCCCTCAAAAATACACTTGCCAGGAATTTTTATTCAAGATGAAATCAAATTAAATGAACAAAACAAATTGCTTTTTGGTGCAAGATGGGATTACAATAGCATCCATGGCAGTATTTTTTCGCCAAGAATCAATTATAAATGGAATTCCAAAGAGCAAACAGATGTTTTTCGTTTGAGTATTGGAAATGGTTTTAGAGTTGCAAATATTTTTACTGAAGATCATGCTGCTTTGACAGGTGCTAGAGAAGTGGTTTTTGAAGGCGAATTGAAACCCGAAACCTCTTGGAATGCAAATCTGAATTATGTAAAAAAAATCAACACCGAAAGCAGTTTCATTACTTTGGATGCAAGTGCTTTTTACACCTATTTTATCAACAGAATTTTGCCAGATTACGAAACGAATCCTAACAAAATTATCTATGCCAATTTAGATGGATTTTCAGTATCAAAAGGAATTTCTTTGAATGCAGATGTGTTATTTACAAATGGTTTATCTATCAATGCTGGAACAACTTTGATGGATGTTTCTGTAACTGAAAATAATTTAAAAACGCGGCAAATGTTAACAGAAAGTTTTAGCGGAGTTTGGTCTATTTCTTATAAGTTTTCCAGCAATTTTTCAATAGATTATACTGGAAATATATATGGTCCAATGCGTCTGCCTTTGTTGGGTGAAAATGATCCAAGACCTGAATTGTCTTCTTGGTTTAGCATCCAAAATATCCAATTAACAAAGAAATTTAGCAATAATTGGGAACTATATGGAGGTATTAAAAATTTGCTCAATTTCACACCTCCTGCAAACAGTATCAACGGCGCAAATAATCCTTTTGACATTGGGATTGACACGGATAAAAATCCAGAATTGGCTTTTGACCCAAGTTATGTCTATGTTTCAAATCAGGGAATTAGAGGATTTATTGGAGTAAGACATACGCTATTTTAAAATGTAGTGTAATGAAAAATATTTATTTGATAATATTCTTAAATTCAATATTAAATTTCGCTCAAGAAAATAAAAAATTGACCATTTACACATTTGAAGAAGTTGAAAAATTACATCAAAAAAATCCAAGACCACATCTGTTTTTTATTTATACAGATTGGTGTAAAATTTGTTTTGGAATGAAAAATACTACATTCCAGAATGAGCAAATTATTGAAATTTTAAATTGCGATTTTTATGTTGTTTTTTTAAATGCAGAAACTAAAAAAGAGATTACTTTTTTTGGAAAATCATTCAAAAATACAACCAATGGAATTCATGATTTGGCAATAATTTTAGCTTCAAAAAATAAGCAAATTGAATATCCAACAACAGTTATTGTAAACAAAGATTTGAGTATTGAATTACAATTTCAAGGTTTTTTAAAAAGCACTAAATTGAAATCAGTTTTAGAACCATTTTTGATGAAAAATAACAAATAGATTTAGTGTTTTCTCTCCCAAATTCTTGAGTTATAACCCCCTAAATTTAAGCTATACACAATTCCTGCCGTACCAAAAATGTGAGATTTTTGTAAATCTCCACCCAAAGCGCTTAATTTATAAATCAATTGTCCATTTAAACCAAATCTATCTGTTATCCAGAGAGTACCTCCACTACCTAAATTTAAAGTTACTCCTGTTTCTAAAAGATTTACAATGCCAATTCCACTCAAAACATAAATCCTGAGTTTATAATCTGGATTTAAAAGTTCATAGTTTAAATTTACATCACTTGAAAGATACTTTTGAGAATCTTTTATAGATTTTGAGAGTGTAAAAGAAATAGTTGTTTTATTGCCAATATATTTACTGAGACTTACTCCTGGAATAATTGCAATATGCCTTCCTCCCACAACTAAACCATCTTTTTCAGAATAAAGTACTGAAGACGAATTTAGGCCAACTGACCAACTTCTAGAACCATCTTGTGCAACAAAATTAACGAATGAAATTAAAAGAAAAGCAAGTAAATAAAATAATCTGTATTTTGGCATAACGATATTTTTTCAAAAAAAATCCTTGAATTGAACTATTTTACATCTTTAAGCTCAACAAAATAATAACGTGATGTTGTGTTAAATTATTATTTAGCTGTAAAAATAAACCTGAATTTCACACAAAAATACTGAATTTTTAGATTAAAAGTAACCATAGACTACCCTATTTTATGAATTAAGTTAGCTACATTTGCACAAAATTATTTCAGTTGAGTTTACAGCATATTGTTCATCAATATCAGCAAGCTACCCCAATTTCGCTGGTAGTTACAGCCCTTCAACAAGAGAAAAACCATTTTCAAATTTCGAATTTGGCTGGTTCTTCATTGTCATTTGTGATTGCAGAATCATTCAAAAAAAGTACACATCCTTTTTTATTAATTTTTGATGATAAAGAAGAAGCTGCTTATTATTTGAATGATTTAGAACAACTTTTAGGAGACAAAAATGTGCTGTTTTTTCCGGGTTCTTATAGAAGGCCTTATCAAATTGAAAAAACAGACAATGCCAATGTTTTATTGCGATCTGAGGTTTTAAACCGAATCAATTCGCAAAAAAAACCGGCGATTATTATTACCTATCCAACTGCATTATTTGAAAAAGTAGTTACCAAAAAAGAGTTGGAGAAGAACACTTTAAAAATTGCAGTTGAAGAGTCATTATCTCTTGATTTTGTGAATGAAATGTTGTTCGAATACAAATTTAAACGGGTAGATTTTGTCACAGAACCAGGAGATTTTTCGGTAAGAGGAGGAATTATTGATGTGTTTTCTTTTTCAAATGATGAACCATACAGAATTGAGTTTTTTGGCGATGAAATTGATAGTATCAGAACTTTTGATGTAGAAACGCAACTTTCTAAAGAAAAATTGAAGAAAGTGGCGATCATGCCAAATATTGAAATTAAAACACTGCAAGAAAACAGAGAAAGTTTCTTAAAATACATTTCACCAAAAACACCAATTTTCGTTAAGAATATTTCTTTGATTTCAGGAAGTTTGGATAAATTTTATTTAATAGCTGAAGAAGCTTTTTTGAAATTATCCAAAGAAATCAAACATGCAAAACCCCCAGAATTGTTTTGTAATGGCGAATTTATCAAACAGCAATTAAACGATTTTACAGTCGTTGAAATGAATCCTGCTAGGTTTTTAAAACCTAATAGGTCTGAAGAAGAAAAGGAGTATGATAATACCTACAAGGTTTTAAAAATCTTGAAGGAAATTTCTTTCAATACCAAACCTCAACCTTCGTTCAACAAGCAATTTTCTTTGTTAATTGATGATTTGAAAGAACATCATAAAGCCGGATTTACCAATTATATTTTTTGCGCCAACGAACAACAAGCCAAACGTTTTCATGATATTTTTGATGATGCTAATGAAAAAGTGCATTATGAAACCATTGTTTTTCCTTTATTTGAAGGCTTTATTGATCTTGACCAAAAAATAGTCTGTTACACAGACCATCAAATTTTTGAACGCTATCATAAATTCCGATTGAAAAATGGCTATGCCAAAAAGCAAGCCATTACGCTGCAAGAATTGAATAAACTTGAAATTGGTGACTATGTAACGCACATGGATCATGGGATTGGAAAATTCGCTGGATTGCAAAAAATTGATGTCAATGGAAAAAAACAAGAAGCCATCAAATTGATTTATGGTGACAGAGATATTTTATATGTGAGTATTCATTCGCTCCATAAAATTTCAAAATTCAATGGAAAAGATGGTAAAGCGCCAAAAATTTACAAATTAGGTTCTGGTGCTTGGAAAAAAATTACTCAAAAAACGAAAGCGCGTGTCAAACATATTGCGTTCAATTTGATTCAATTGTATGCCAAAAGAAAATTGGAAAAAGGATTTGCTTTTGGACCTGATACACACATGCAACACGAATTGGAAAGTAGTTTTTTATACGAAGACACTCCTGATCAATTTTCTGCGACACAAGATGTTAAAAATGACATGGAAAAAACACAGCCAATGGACAGATTGGTTTGTGGTGATGTAGGTTTTGGAAAAACAGAAGTGGCTGTAAGAGCTGCTTTCAAAGCGGTGGATAATGGCAAACAAGTGGCGATTTTAGTACCCACAACGATTTTGGCTTTTCAGCATTTTCAAACATTTTCTGAGCGTTTGAAAGATTTCCCCATCAAAATTGATTACTTAAATCGTTTTAGAACCGCCAAAGAAAAATCAGAAACCATTGAAGGCGTAAATTCGGGAGCTGTTGATATTATTATTGGAACACATCAATTGACCAATCAAAAATTGAAATTCAAAGATTTGGGATTGCTGATTATTGATGAGGAGCAAAAATTTGGCGTTGCTGTGAAAGACAAACTCAAAACATTGAAAGAAAATGTAGATACGTTAACACTTACTGCCACTCCAATTCCAAGAACATTGCAATTTAGTTTGATGGCTGCCAGGGATTTATCTGTCATCAAAACGCCTCCACCTAACAGGCATCCTATAGAAAGTCATGTCATTCATTTTTCCGAAGAAACCATTAGAGATGCTATTTCTTACGAAATTTCAAGAGGTGGTCAAGTATTTTTTATCCATAATAGAATCGAAAATATCCAAGAAGTTGCAGGAATGTTACAACGTTTAATTCCTTCTGCCAAAATAGGAATTGGTCATGGGCAAATGGAAGGTAAAAAATTAGAAAATCTGATGTTGTCATTTATGAGTGGCGAATTTGATGTGTTGGTTGCAACAACCATCATCGAAAGTGGGTTGGATGTGCCCAATGCAAATACAATTTTCATCAATAATGCCAATAATTTTGGATTGTCTGATTTGCATCAAATGCGAGGTAGAGTTGGGCGTTCCAATAAAAAAGCGTTCTGTTATTTTATTACGCCACCTTTTCATATGATGACAGATGATTCCCGAAAAAGAATGACAGCTTTAGAGGTTTTTACGGATTTAGGAAGTGGTATTAACATTGCCATGAAAGATTTGGAAATTCGTGGTGCAGGTGATTTATTGGGAGGTGAGCAAAGTGGATTTATCAACGATATTGGTTTTGATACCTATCAAAAAATATTGCAAGAAGCCATTGAAGAACTCAAAGAAAATGAGTTCAAAGATTTGTATCCAGAAGATGAAAATACACCCAAAGAATTTGTAAAAGACGTTCAAATTGATACAGATTTCGAAATTTTATTTCCTGATAATTATGTAAATTCTGTGACAGAAAGACTGAGTTTGTATCACAAATTGGGTGAATTAAAAACCGAAATTGAACTGCAAGATTTTGAAAAACAATTGATTGACAGATTTGGTGAACTTCCTTCAGAAGTGGACGATTTATTGGATTCTGTGCGCATTAAATGGTTGGCAAAAAAACTAGGCTTGGAAAAAATCATCTTAAAACAAAAAAGAATGGTTGGTTATTTTGTGGCTGATCAACAAAGTAATTTTTATCAAACTGCTGTATTTTCAGATTTTTTAAAATATGTACAACAACATGCTAAAGATTGTGTGATGAAAGAAAAAGAAACCAATAATGGCTTGCGTTTGTTGATTACATTTATCAAAATCGACAGTGTTAAAAAAGCGCTAGAAACCCTAGCAAGTATTTAATGGAAAACGCCAATTTAAAAAATCTCTTTTGGTTATTAGTAGCCGTATTTTTAGTGAGTACTTCAGGTGTTTTAGGAAGATATATTGCTTTGCCAACTGAGATTATCATTTGGTTTCGTTCCATTTTAGCAGCCATTTTTTTGTATGTTTTTCTTCGATTTAAAAAAACAAATTTGCGAGTTCAACAACAAAAAGAATACCTACCATTTTTTATAGGCGGTGTTTTTATGGCATTGCATTGGGTCACGTATTTTTATGCCTTGAAACTATCAAATGTAGGTTTAGGAATGTTGTCTTTATATACGTTTCCTGTGATTATTGCACTCTTAGAACCCATCATTTTGAAAGTAAAATTTCAACCAATTCATGTGTTGTTTGGTGTTTTAATTTTGGTAGGATTATACATTTTAACGCCAAAATTTGATATAGAAAGCACCCAAGTCAAAGGCATTCTTTTTGGGGTTTTTTCAGCATTTTGTTATGCTTTTAGAATCTTGATTTTAAAAAAATATGCAGCCAATTATGACGGAGCTGTATTAATGTTTTATCAAGTAATCATTGTCAGTATTTTGCTGCTTCCAGCCTTATTTTTCATGGATGTATCAGGATTGAAAACCCAATGGCCTTACTTGCTTTTATTAGCTTTTTTAACAACCGCTGTTGGTCACAGTATGATTTTGCATTCCCTCAAGTTTTTCTCAGCATTCACCACAAGTATCATCAGTAGTTTGCAACCTGTTTTCGGAATTATCATGGCGATTTTCTTCCTGAATGAAATCCCGACTTTAAACACTTTTATTGGAGGATTTTTGATATTATTTACGGTTTTTATTGAGAGTTATCGAATGAAAAAGTAATGTTGTTTTAAACCGAAATTACTAAAATAAACTTTATAATTAAATAATCTTATT
>DDMS01000006.1:0-2228 GCA_002340765.1 Flavobacteriaceae bacterium UBA2540
TGTTTCAAATGTTGGGTAACGTTTTCGGGCTTGGCGAAGGTGGCGATTTTCACCACAAATGTTGATGCGGAGAACCAAACTTTGATTAACCACAAATGTGTCTGCGGAGCACTGAACCGCCACTTTTGCCAAACCCGTGTTAGCGGTTCGTTGTTTTTTTACCTAGTTGTTTTAAATCTGTAAGAAAGTCCTAATGAAATATAGTTTTTGGGTGCATTTTCAGTTAGTCCAAAACCTCCTGAAATGTCAGCCATAAAGTCGTTATTAATTAAATAAGTCAAACCGCAGTCAAATCTATGGTCTGCTTTATTTTCTACAGGTAAAAATCCGTATAGTTCTGTATAACAACTAATTTTTTCTGTCAAACTAAAACCTGTAGTTAATGTGTAGATATAACTATGTTCCGCATTTTCGCCATTCCATTCTGCTCCTAAATTATAAGCAAGTGATATTTTTTCTGTCAAAGTGTGTTGCATTGTAAACCTAAAAGAAGGTGCAATATATTTTGTCTGAAAGTATTTACTTCCAATTTTTGAAGTCGTAATATGTCCAATAAAGGAAGTTTTTGGAATAAATCCTTTTTCTTCAAATAGTGAAGTTTTAAATCCAATTGTTATGGGTAAAAGCCCCATATTTGTATTTCCGTTGGTTTTTTCTGAAACCAATTCTGTAATTAGTCTTAATTCAAAATTTTCATTAATTCCATATTTCCATAATGTTGAAGGATAATTATATGACTTTTGGTTTTGGTCAAAATTTTCAATAGTAAAACCATTTTCAATTTGAATGTATTTTTTAGGTGTAATAAATGGACACTCTGTTTGGTCGGGTCGGTCTAACTGAATTGCAGGCAAACTTTGTCCATATAAATTGTCAGTGGAAACACCAAAGTATATTGCGAAAGGAATAAAATATTTTGCCATTTAATTTTGTTTTTAAGTTTTGTGTCGTTTGTTTCGGTGTCGTCCTACAATGAGGCATAACGTTTTGCGGCTTGGCGTAGTGGCGGATTTTCACCACAAATGTTGATGCGAAGCACATACTTCAAATATAGCAAAAATGTTCATAAGAAGAACGTCAACCGCCATTACGCCAAACCGCTGTTATAAAACGTTAAAATGAGTACTTTACTAATAAAAATTAAATAATTAAAATCCACACTCATGGCTCATTTTTGTTTTTGTTAAATGAGTAACTTAAACTAACAAAAATGAAATGAAGTTGAATAAAATTATATCGATTAGTTCCGTTTGCTCCACCTTCAAGCAATCTATAACCAATGTTTCCTTTTAAGTTTTCAGAGAAACTATATCTTCCGGATAATGAAAGGTCAATTGCTCTACCTTTACTTGCAGCTATAAATTCTCCGAAAAAATCTACTCCCATTTTTTTTGATATATCCCAATTGGTTAATAGGTTGATAAGAGGAGCGAAACCAACACCAAAATTTTCATTTAAAAGATCTTTATTCTTAAACGAGACTCCTGCATCTCTAATTTTTGCAGATAAACCAAGACCAAATTTAAAATTGTCTTTACTTATGATTATTCGATTGTAGGTAAAGCGATAAGAATTAAACTTGTAAACAACCTCTATTGGTATGTTAGCTTTAAAGTTTTTTCCATCAACTAGTATATCTTTTTCCAATGTCCCAGTTTCTAAAATTTTTAAGGGAGCATAAAGAAGTGAAAAATGATTTTTCCCATTTGATAAATAACCAGCGCGCAACCTCAAAAATGGACTTACTGGGGTTTGAAAATCATTTTTCAGTGAAATTAATGTTCCGTTATTGCCGTTGCGAATATCATTAATATTTGTAAAGAATGCTCCTGATTCAAGATTAATGAAAGCCTGAGCATTCGCAGATAAATTGGAATTCAAATAAATTAAAAGAACCCAAGATATATACTGTAAAAAAAGTTTAGAAATCAATTGATTCATTTTGAGTTCTTATTTTAAGCGTGTTGTTTAATGTTTTATAACGTTTTGCAGCTTGGCGAAGTGGCGGATTTCGAAGCACTTACTTTCAATTCAGCACTAAACTTCATTTGAAAACCAAATGTTCAATTTAGCACTGAACCCGCCATTTTGCCAAACTGCTGTTGTGTGCAGTACTTCTATTTTGTTTTTGTCTTGAAGAAATCCCAAACTTCATTTGCCATTTCTATGTCACCGTTTTGATTGCCAACTATCGATAACCAAATTAAACCATAACGTTCAGATATACT
>DDMS01000006.1:2385-3060 GCA_002340765.1 Flavobacteriaceae bacterium UBA2540
TTTCAGTTGAAATAACTTCACCGTTTTCTGTGCTACCACCAATATAAGGCAGGATTGGGTCATCTGTTCCGTTCATAAAGAGTGCTGAAACGTTAGTTGTTGCATCACTGCATTCTGAATTTGCGGCATTAGATGCTACAACAGATGCAAATGCTGTTATTCTATCTGGAATTTCTTGTGCCAAACGATTGGCAAAGTGTCCACCATTTGAAGTTCCAACAGCAAATACTTTTGCGTCATTTGTATTATATTTTTCTTTTATAAAGTCAAGTAAATTCACTATAAACTCCACATCATTGGTTGTCGGAGTTCTTGGTGCATCATTTCTGCAATCGTTCCACCCTCTTGTATTTAGTGAACTAAGTGTCCCGTTTGGTACAACAATGATTAAATCTTCTTGATTTGCAATGTCAAGCCATACTTTGTAAGGCGCTTTAACGCCTGTTAAGCCCAACATATCGTCATAGCTGCCCCCATTTCCGTGGAATAGGAAAACTACAGGAGCATTCAAAGGATTGTTTGGAACATACAAATGATAGTTCCTGTCAACTCCTCCAATAGCTATTACTTGGTTTTTTAAAAGTCCTTTTTCAATTTCAGGACTGATTTCGTCCTTATTACAACTCAGGGTAAAGAGTATTATTAAAAGTAAATAGGTCGTAATATTTTTCATAT
>DDMS01000006.1:3291-3547 GCA_002340765.1 Flavobacteriaceae bacterium UBA2540
ATTGCGGTTATACATTGTTGGCATTTCGTTGTTTTTATTTAGGCGTTTAATTATTCGGCTGAATTCCGTTTTCCAATATTCCTGCGTTTGAGTAAATTCAGTCAGCATTTTATTTCGCAAACTTTTTCAATTCCGATTGAGTGACCAATTCCGCAACTTGCTACATTCCGTTTTCAATTAAGTTTTTCATATTCTGACTTATATTCCATTTTAAAAGAAACTACCAATCGTAATGACTGAACAAATTACTAATGTT
>DDMS01000005.1:0-734 GCA_002340765.1 Flavobacteriaceae bacterium UBA2540
TAATATAAATTATGTTTATAAATAGAATTGTTATAAAAAAAATATGATCTAAAGAATCTAAATTTTTAAAAAATCCTTTTGGAATTTAAAATATTAGTTAAATCCAACTTTTCAGTCTGTGAAAAGTAAAATTCGTAATTTAAGGTAAAATGAAAAAATATTGTTTTTATATTTAAAACAATTCTCTTTTACAATTTAAAAAACTAAATATTTCTTAATTCGTGTAATGATATTTTTTCTCTTGTTTTATAAAACTCGTTAAAACTCCTTTACTTTTCAATTCGTCTAAAATGATATACAATTATAAAATCATTGGAACATTTTCAACCTTTTTAAGACTTTTGGTTTTGTTGATAGTTCTTTACTAAAGGCATTTAATACAAACTGCTCAACATCTGTTATATTCAAATGTTTTATAGGTGTTATATTTAGTTACATAAGTTCACAAATTTATTTGAATGTCAAAATCTATGTTATTTTTTTTTTATATTGAAATTAAACATTTAAATTTTCTTTACAGTAGTGGTAAAATATACGCCAGTTAATAAAATTATAGAAGCAATAATTGATTGTATAGTAAGAGTTTCATCCAGAAAAAACCACCCTAATAACAATGCAATTACTGGATTTACATAAGCTGAAGTAGAAACTTTCTCTGTATCAACGTTTTTTAAAAGATAATTAAAAGATGTGAATGCAAAAAATCCACCAAAAATTATTAAAAAGCTCAAGGA
>DDMS01000005.1:960-2902 GCA_002340765.1 Flavobacteriaceae bacterium UBA2540
CTCACCATAAAACTTTTGGGTAATTGCGCTTTTGACACAAAAACACTTCCATAACTCCAACTTAAAACACAGGTTAACATCATGAAAATTCCTAATAAACTATTTTCTGAAGTGGTTAATTCTTGTTGACTTACCAATAAATACATGCCAAACATTCCGAGAGAAATTCCAATTATTGATTTTCTTTTCATTGGTTTCCTATCTATTAAACGCATTAATAGCAATACAAATATGGGTTGTGAAGCAGAAATTAACGCTCCAAAACCACTATCAATATATTTTAAGGCCCACACAAAAACGCCATTTCCATAAATTAAAAAGAAAAAGGATGCAATCATTGAATTTGTAAATTGCTTTTTAGAAATACGTAAATCTTGTTTAAAAATCTTCGCCAAAAGAATCATCAAACATCCTGCAACAAAAAAACGAATAGAGGCTATAAAAAATGGAGGCAATTCTGAAACTGCAATTTTATTGAACAAATACGTAGAACCCCAAATAACGTAAATTGCAATAAATGCTAAAATGATGAGTAGTTTTGAGTTTTTCAATGATAGATTTTGTAGGTTTAAAAATAGCTTTTTAATTTTTTTTATAGATGGCTTTAAAAAAATACTTTTAAAATGAAACTACTTTTCTCTCCCCATTAAAACTTCTAAAACATCATCCAATTTAAAGCTTTTTGCTTGCAATAAAATCAAATAATGAAACAATAAATCAGCACTTTCATTCAAAAAAAGGTCGTCATTACTATCTTTTGATTCAATTACCATTTCTATGGCCTCCTCTCCTACTTTCTGAGCAATTTTATTGATTCCTTTTGCAAACAATGACGCTACATAGCTTTTTTGATCATCTGCATTTTGAATTCTATCAGTGATGGTATTTTCTAAATGCGTTAAAAATCCGAAGTTTTGCGTATTGCTTTCAGCCCAACAAGTATCCGTTCCTTTATGACAGGTTGGTCCTTTCGGATTTACTTGAATCAATAAAGTATCATGATCGCAATCTAGTTTAATATCTACTAAATTTAACACATTACCACTTTCTTCTCCTTTTGTCCAAAGACGGTTTTTAGTTCGTGAAAAAAACGTAACCAACTTTGTGTCAATCGTTTTTTGGTAAGCTTCTTCGTTCATATAGCCCAACATCAAAACGTTTTTTGTAGTAGCATCTTGAATAATTGCTGGGACTAAAGCCCCTTTTAATTTCCCCAAAGGGGAAAAAAGCAGGCTCTTTTCAATATCTATAAAATTCATATTTTCTATTTTTATTACTTAGAAATAATATTTACATAAAATTTATTCCACTTTTTCTCCTTTGGGGAAAGGGAGCTTTTTTATATCCTTACAGGAATATGATTCCTTTTTAATTCTTGTTTTAAATCCAAAATCGGAATTTCTCCAAAGTGAAAAACGCTTGCTGCCAAAGCTGCATCTGCTTTTCCTTCTTTGAAAGTATCCACAAAATGTTGCATAGTTCCTGCGCCACCAGAAGCAATAATAGGAATATTTACCAAATTGGACAAAGTTGCCAAGGCTTCATTTGCAAATCCGTTTTTAGTGCCATCATGATTCATGGAGGTAAACAAAATTTCGCCTGCACCACGTTTCTCAACCTCTTTTGCCCAATCAAAAAGCTTGATTTCTGTTGGGATTGTACCTCCTGCCAAATGCATAAACCATTCACCTTCAATTTGTTTGGCATCAATAGCAACAACCACACATTGACTCCCAAATTTGTCAGCCAATTCATTGATTAAATCAGGTCTTTTTACGGCAGAAGAATTGATAGAAACCTTGTCTGCACCCCATTTCAAGAGTTCATTGACGTTTTCTACGGATGAAATTCCACCTCCCACAGTAAATGGAATATTTACTTGTTCTGCTACTTGTTGCACCATTTCAATCATGGTTTTTCTGCCTTCTAAAGTTGCAGAAAT
>DDMS01000005.1:3043-3352 GCA_002340765.1 Flavobacteriaceae bacterium UBA2540
TAATTGCTAAATGCTACTATTTTAATATAAAATTCTCTAATTGTTTCAAACTGATTTTATTTTCATAAATCGCTTTTCCAATAATCACTCCTTCACAACCTATTGAAGCTAGTTTTGGGATTTCATCAAAAGTTGAAATTCCTCCTGAAGCAATGAGTTTTAGGTTTGTTGTTTCGGATAAAATCTCACTATAAATATCAAAACTGGGTCCTTGCAACATGCCGTCTTTTGAAATATCTGTGCAAATTAAATAGTGAATTCCTTTTTTTTGATAAGATTGTATAAACGGAATCAATACCAATTCACTTT
>DDMS01000023.1 GCA_002340765.1 Flavobacteriaceae bacterium UBA2540
AATAATAGGATGCTTCAAGTAAAAGTTTTAATATTTTGAAAAAATTGAGAAAAAAAACAATAGGGAGAAGGTTAATTATATTTTTACTTTTTTTTCTTCATTTTAGCAAACATTATTTTGTATTCTTCAACATTAATTTTTGATTTTTTTTCAAAAATCACCTTTGAAAAATCAAAATTTAACTTTGTATTTTGTAGTTCTAGAAAACCATTTTGAAAGGCGCGTTGTAAAATTTCTTCAATCAAAAAGTCTTCATTGACAAATTCTGGTTGATATTCATCCTTTAGAGAAAGTTTAAAAAAATTTGCTTTTGTGTTGTGCCAAAAGGCATTCCAACCGCTTCTTAGTACTTTAATATTTTCAAAAGCCGTTTTTCCTGTTTGACGATGAATCAATTTTATTAAAATTCGACCTTCTGTTTTAGTCATTTTTTTTAATTGATCCGTAAATTCACCCTCAACATAATTTTGAATTAATTTTGTATAGCTCTTTCTTTTACTTTTAGAATCAATTCTTTTTAATCTATTATTTAAAGTATCTAAACGTTGAGAAGCTAATTTTGCATAGGGATAAACTCTAAAAACTTTAGATCTAAGCCATAGATAATATCTAACATCTTCGGATGAACTAAATTTTTGTTTTGGATATATTGAAAACTCGTTTAATTGTATTACTAAAGTATCGCCTGGTTTTAAAAAAACGTAATCTTCATAATTCTTTGGTAAAGAATCAGTTTCTCTTTTTTGAGCGATTCCATAAAAAGAGTTTATCAATAATAATAATATGTAAATAATCTTTTTCAAAATTTAATGTATTATGTTTATAAAATCCTCTTCGGAAATTATTGAAATTTCTAACTCTTGAGCTTTTTCTAGTTTACTTGGTCCCATGTTATCGCCAGCGATTATGAAATTTGTTTTTTTAGAAATTGAGGAACTCACTTTCCCTCCATTAACTTCAATTGCTTTTTTCAATTCGTCTCTAGACATTTGATAAAAAACTCCCGAAACAACAAAAATTTGTCCAATTAATTTATTTGATTGATTCTCATGTTGTTTTTCTGAAACTTCTAATTGTAATCCGTTAAATTTTAAACGATTTATCAATTTGATATTTCCTAAATTATTTGAAAAATCGATAATACTTTGAGCAATTCTATCGCCAATTTCATCCACAGAAATAAGTGTTTCAAAATCTGCAACCATTAAATTGTCAATGGATTTAAAATGTTTTGCCAACTTTTTTGCCACAGTTTCACCAACAAAACGGATTCCTAAAGCAAATAATACTTTTTCAAAAGTAACTTTTTTTGATTTTTCAATTCCTTGAATCATATTTTGGGCAGATTTTTCGGCCATTCTTTCTAATGGAATTATTTGCTCAACTTTCAAATCATACAAATCTGCATAGTTTTCAATCAAACCTCCTTTTCGCAACAAATCAATAGTTTCAGCTCCTAAACCTTCAATATTCATCGCTTTTCTGCTGATAAAATGCTGAATTCTTCCTGCAATTTGTGGTGCACAACCAAATTCGTTTGGGCAATAATGTTTTGCATCACCTTCATTTCTTATCAAAGCTGTGTTGCATTCTGGACAATGTGTTGCATAAATTTTTGGCGAAGAATTTTGAGGTCTTTTGGTAAAATCAACTGCAATAATTTTTGGAATAATTTCTCCTCCTTTTTCAACAAAAACAGTGTCTCCTTCTCTAATATCCAACTTTTCAATTTGATCTGCATTGTGTAAAGACGCTCTTTTTACGGTAGTTCCTGCCAATTGAACTGGAACTAAATTTGCCACTGGCGTAATGGCACCAGTTCTTCCAACTTGATAAGTGATTTCATTTAATATTGTAGAAACTTGATTCGCTTTAAACT
This sequence comes from Flavobacteriaceae bacterium UBA2540, assembly GCA_002340765.1. Taxonomy (GTDB): domain Bacteria; phylum Bacteroidota; class Bacteroidia; order Flavobacteriales; family Flavobacteriaceae; genus Polaribacter. Next base: position 1,880 of record DDMS01000023.1, read on the forward strand.
TATAAGCAATTGCCCATCTTGGAGATTTAGAAGTGTATCCTAATTCTTCTTGTTGTTGCAAATTATTTACTTTGATAACAATGCCATCGGTTTCATAAGGCAAGTCATGACGCTTTGAATCCCAATGATTTACAAATTCAAAAACGTCTTCAATTGATGTTGCCAGATGCATCGTATTTGGAACTTTAAAACCTGCTTTTCTGGCACTTTCCAGCAATTCAAAATGAGAGTTGTACTTTCTTCCTGATGCAACAACCTGATATAACAAACAATCTAAAGGTCGTTTTGCAACTTCGGCACTGTCTTGCAATTTTAAACTTCCGCTTGCAGTATTTCTTGGATTTCTGTATTCTTCTTCAGCATTTTCAGCGCGTTCTTCATTCATTTTTCGAAATCCATCCAAAGGCAAAATAATTTCACCTCTGATTTCAAAATCATTCAAAAAATCATTTTTCAAATTCAATGGAATAGAACGAATTGTCTTTACATTCTGAGTTACGTCATCTCCTTGCAAACCATCACCTCTTGTAACCGCTTTTACAAATTTTCCTTTTTTATAAGTTATATTTATTGATACTCCGTCATATTTCAATTCGCATGTATATTCAATTTCTAAGTTTCCTAGTATTTTTTGAATACGTTTTTCCCAATCCAATAAATCTTCTTTTGAATAAGAATTATCTAAAGAATACATTCTATTTTGGTGAGTTGTTGTTTCGAAATTCTTAGTTACAATTCCTCCTACTCTTTGTGATGGCGAATTTTCATCAAAAAAATCAGGATTTTCCTTTTCTAATTTTTCTAATTCTTTCAGTTTTATATCAAAATTAAAATCAGAAATGGTAGCATTATCCAACACATAATAATTGAAATTATGTGCATTTAATTCTTCTCTTAGTGAATTTATTTTTTCTTTAATTGTCATATTTTTTACTAAAATCCTTGTTTTTAAACATTTAAAAAACTAACTTATCAAATCTACAAAATAGAAAATATAAGATATGAAATACGCTATAAAAATACGTAAAATTTCAACAGTGAACGAACTTGAAAACGCTTGGAATAATGAAGATTATAAACAACTTTTAGAACGTTTTAATTTTCCAGATGCTCAAAGCAATGACCCTCAAGAATTGCAGGAATTATTGTTCATGGCAATTACTGATTTTGAAACCGATGAAGCTGCTAAAATTGTGCTAGATTATACTTTGTCAGAACATTTGACTGAAGGTCAAATAGAGCAACTTTCGCACGAAATGTTGCTTGACAAAGTTTCTGAAGAATATCCAGTAATTTCTTTGCATAAAGCCCTTTTTAATACAAATCAGTTGTTGTATAAAGCTTATAATGGAAAATTTCACAACGCAGAAGCTACTATTGTCGATTTTGAAATTACTCCTTTGGATAATACTGAAAGTTACATATCCAAAGAAATTGTATTGAAATGTTTTGCAAAAAACTTAGACAATCACAGTCTGATTCTGCGTTTGTTTAAAAATAAAATCAATGCAATTGAAGCATTTGAAGAAGCAAATGATGTGATTTGGGAACTTCAAAAAAAGGATTCTTTTTACAAATTGATTACGTCTGATTATTGGATGAATAAAAATGAAATTTTAAGTGAGGAATTCAACTGTGAAATTGAATTTTTTGAGGAGGAAAGTTAGGTTTATCTATCAAAATTCATCTCAAAAAAATAATTCAAACCATTTTATTTGTATTTTAATAAAAGCAAAAACCCTCTTGTAATTTTTGTTACACAGAGTTTTTATTGATATTTTTCATAATTTAAGGTCTGATACTTTTCTAATTTTGAAGTATAAATTAGAACTCATGATAAACCTAGTAATTTTAGGAGCAGGCACAACTGGAAAAATGATGACAAATCATTTAGTTTCTAAACTTTCAAAAAAAGAATGGACAATTCATATTGATGATCAGCACAAAACTCATTATTATCAAACAGGATTTTTATTTTTACTTTTTGATATTTGTAACGAAAATCAGTTAAAAAAAGTTGTAAAAAAATTTACTCCAACTTTATTTAAAATCAAAAAAAATAAAATATAATTATTTCAGGTTTTTAGTCTTAATTGAGGGCTAAGTCCTAATAATTTGTAAATCTTCGAACTTTAGCAATGTGTCTTGCTAAACGCATCACTTGATGTGAATAACCGTATTCGTTATCATACCAGACATATAAAACAACACTTTCTCCATCAGTAATAGTTGCTTTTTGATGAATGTGATTTTATCAATACAACCTTTAGGATTTAAATGACATTCATAAGCCAATTTACCAATATCTAATTTTGAAGCTGGCAAATCAATCTGTTGAATTACTTTTGCAATGCTTAATGCGTCTTGAATAGTAATTGGTTTGTTGACAAATTCTTTTGCATAATTGATTAAATTCATTACTTCACTTGCTCTTTTATCAATCAAAGGGTTTCTAAAAAACACCAATTTAATGGATTTATCATACCACAAATTATTTACGATATTGATAAATTCTACTGTTGCTCTTCTTAATAATGCTTATTGAAAAACTTCTTCTTCGTAATTTACAGTTGTTGACATTTTTAGAGTTTGTTGATTTAAATTTTTGGAAAAAGTATTTCTTTTTTATGAATTACGAAATCCATTTCGTAATTTTTTTTCTCAAAAAAAATCCTGATAATTATCAGGATTTTTTGGGTGTTAAAGGAGATTATCTAAAACGCAATATTTCTTTTCCTCCCTTTAAATTTATCAATTCAATAATGATATAGGATCTACTATTTGCAACACTTTCTAACATTTTTAATCCATCTTCAGCATTCTTTACACTTTTATCATTGATTTTTGTTATGATATAACTATTCAAATTATTTTGATCTCCTCTATCAATCGTTTCATAAATCTTAGCTCCGCCAGAAATATTGAGTCTTTTTTGTTCTTCTTTTGATACATCTTTCAATTCCCAATTAAATGAACTTGAAATAAATTGTGGTATTTTTTTACCTAATTTTACATTTTTTGTCAAATATTGACCATTTCTGTTTACTGTAATTTCAACAAATTCTCCAGGTCTTTTTGCACTCAATTGACCTCGTAAATCGGAAAACTTTGTGATTTTAACTTCATTAATTTTTGTAATGATATCGTCTTTTTTCAATCCAGCACTTGCAGCTCCTTGACCTTGTTCTACTTCTGCAATTCTCACACCCAAAATTTCATCATTTTCTTGAGGCGAAAAACGGATTCCCAAAACTGCTTCTTGGATATTTCCAAATTCTAATAAATCATCAATTACTTTTTTAGTGATGTTTGATGGCACAGCAAATGAATATCCAATAAATGATCCCGTTCTTGAGGAAATTGCTGTGTTTATTCCAATCAATTCACCTCTTGTGTTTACCAAAGCTCCTCCACTATTTCCTGGATTTACGGCAGCATCTGTTTGAATAAATGAATCTATAGAACCATTTCCATCCAAATCTCTGCCTTTTGCACTCACAATTCCAGCAGTTACTGTTGATGTAAGATTATATGGATTTCCTACTGCCAAAACCCATTCTCCCACTTTTACATTGTCAGAATTTGCAAAAGTAATGAATGGTAATTCGTTATCTGCCGAAATTTTCAACAAAGCAATGTCATCATTTTTATCAACACCAATTACTTTTGCTTTATACACTTTCTTATCATTTAAAATAATTTCAATATCATTAGCGCCATCAATCACGTGATTATTTGTAACAATATATCCATCAGCAGAGATAATTACGCCACTTCCAGTTCCAACTTGCTCTAACTTTCTTGAACCACTTCCATTACCATAAAAAAACTCTGCAAGTGGATTGTACTGTGTTTTGATTGTGGTATTTTTTACGTGAACAACTGAATTTAAAGATTTTTCTGCGGCCAACGTAAAATCGATAGAAGAGATTTCAAAACTGTTTGAATCTGAATTTGGTATTGTAAAATTTGTTTGAACTATTGATGATTTTTCAGGTCCTGAACGTTCAATAATTACAAGTCCATCAAAAAATAATTTATAACCAACTAAAGTGATCATTCCGCCTAAAATGGCAATTCCTAAAAAGCTTATATTTTTTTTCATATTATCTTTGATTTTTGATTATTCAAATATACAATTTTAACATTTTCAGAAAATCTGTTTAACTTGATTTTAACTAATTTTAACCACGTTTTAACAAAGAATTTTTCGACACGAAATCGCTATATTTGCAACATGAATCTGATTTTTTACAAATATCAAGGAACGGGAAACGATTTTGTGATGATTGATAACAGAACAAAAATCTTTCCAAAACAAAAAACTGACATAATTTCACATTTTTGTGACAGGCATTTTGGCATTGGTGCTGACGGAATTATTTTAATCGAAAATGATGATTTACATGATTTTAGAATGATTTATTTCAACTCTGATGGTAGTGAAACCTTTTGCGGAAATGGAGGAAGATGTGCTGTTGCTTTTGCAAAACAATTGGAAATTATTGAAAATAATGCACATTTTTTAGCTTTTGACGGAGAACATTATGCAACGATTGAAAATGACGTTATTTCATTACAAATGATTGAAGTTAAAAAAATTACTGTTAATAAAAATTCGGTTTTTGCTTTTACAGGAACACAACATCATGTGGAAATGGTAGAAAATCTTGACGAATTTCAAGTATTTAAAAAAGGAAGAGAAATACGCCATCAGTATAAAAATCCAGGAAGTAATGTCAATTTTGTGCAGCAAATAAACGAAAACACTTTTCGAGTTAGAACCTATGAAAAAGGTGTTGAAGACGAAACCTTAGCTTGTGGAACTGGAGTCACAGCTGTTGCTATTGCCATGCATAAAACTCAAAAAACAGTAAGTAATTCAATCATTTTACTAGTTGAAGGTGGCATTTTAGAAGTTTCATTTGAGGAAGAAAATGGTATTTACAAAAATGTATTTTTGAAAGGCCCAGCAAAGCTTGTTTTTCGAGGAAATATGATAATTTGATGAATACGCTTCAAGGAAATCTTATAAAACTGAGAGCTTTAGAGCCTGAAGATTTGGAATTTTTATTTCAAATAGAAAATAACGAATCTTTTTGGGAAATCAGTTGTACTCAAACGCCATTTTCAAAATATGTGTTGAAACAATATTTAGAAAATGCACATTTAGATATTTTTGAAACCAAACAATTACGCTTAGTTATAGAAGAAAAATCATCTGAAAAAAAAGTAGGCATGATAGATTTGTTTGACTATAATCCACAGCATAAAAGAGCAGGAATTGGCATTTTAATTCACCCAAAAAATCATCAAAAAGGGTTTGCTTCTGAAGCACTTGAATTGTTGATTAAATATTCATTTTTTCACTTGCAATTGCATCAATTATATGCAAATATCATGTTTGATAATGAAAATAGTTTACTCCTTTTTAAGAAACATTCTTTCAAAAAGGTAGGTACAAAAAAAGATTGGATTTTTTCTGATGGAAAAATGAAAGATGAAATTTTATTTCAACTGATAAAAGAGTAATTTTGCAACTTTAAACTAAACATTCTTCACCTTGGGAAAAAAGAAAATTATTGCAATTGCTATTGTAATTTTACTGTTCATTGGATGTGTTGGGATTTATTATTATCAAAAAATATTTTCAAATAATGTTCAAAAATCAGGATTCGTTTTCATAAATTCTACTGATGATTTTCCGAAACTTACTAAAAAATTAGCTCCATATATTATTGATATAAATGATTTTACATGGGTTTCAAAATTGAAAAAGTTTACTAAAATCAAATCTGGAAAATATAGTATTCAAGAAAATATGAGTACGAATGATTTGGTAAACATGTTTAGAGGTGGGCTTCAAACTACAGTTAAATTGTCATTCAATAATCAAGATACTTTAGAAAAATTAGCTGGAAGAATTGCAGAACAAATTGAAGTTGATTCTATTTCATTACTCACAGTTTTTCGAGATAGAAAATTCTTATTAGAAAATAATTTTGATGAAAAGTCAATATTGTGTATTTTTATTCCAAATAGTTACGAGGTATACTGGAATGTGAGTGCTGAAAAGTTGAGAGATAAAATGCTTCTCGAATTTAAAACTTTCTGGAATAATGAAAGAGTAGCAAAAGCAAAAAAACAGAATTTAACCCCAAATGAGGTTATTACTCTTGCATCAATTATTCAAAAAGAAACTGCTCAAAAATCTGAAAGACCAATTGTTGCAGGATTATATCTGAACCGTTTGAAAAATGATTGGCCATTACAAGCTGATCCAACTATTATTTATTGCATTCATCAATTAAAAGGTCAAGATTATGAAGTAAAAAGAGTATTGACTGTAGATTTAGAAATAAATTCTCCATATAATACATACAAAAATCTTGGTTTACCTCCTAGCCTAATTTCAATGCCAGATGTTTCTGCTATTGAATCTGTTTTAAATCATGAAAAACATGATTATTATTACATGTGTGCAAGTATTGACAAAATTGGCTTTCATGAATTCGCAAAATCGCTTCCTCAACACAACAAAAATGCTAAGAAATATCGAGATTGGTTAAATAAGCAAGGTATAAACAAATAAATTTAAAAAATTATCTCTTAAAATCATCTTAATTTTTTAAAGTCTTCGTAATAAGAAACTTTGTAATCAATGTGAATATTAAAAAGATCAAAAAAAATGATATTTACAAAACGAATTAAATTAATTCACTGACTATCAAATGATTTATATTTAAGTTGTATATTTGGTATCGCAAAACAGAAAGATTCATTAATGATCAAAAAGTTTTTTTTATATAGTGCAATTCTTTTTTTATTCGTTGGCGCAAATACTAGTAAAAACGATATTGAAGAAACTGATACTGCATTTCTTCGTGAAGTTTCCAAATTAAATATCCCGTATTTACAAAATAACTTTGTTGCTTTTAAAGAGGCTATAGCTTATAAAGAGTCTAGAGGAAATTACACAATAGTAAATACTTTAGGATATTTAGGAAAATACCAATTTGGGAGAAATACATTAGTACGATTCAAAATCCATAATACTCGTGATTTTTTACAAAATCCAGAATTACAAGAAGAAGCGTTTATTGCTTTGTGCAAAATCAATAAATGGATTTTGCGAAAAGATATCAATCGTTTTGTTGGAAAAAAAATCAATGGAATTGAAATTACTGAATCCGGAATTTTAGCAGCAGCACATTTAGCTGGTGCAGGAAATGTAAAAAAATTCCTAAGAAGTAATGGGATAAATTGTTTTTCAGATGGTTACGGATCAAAACTTAGTACTTATTTGAGAAAATTTGCTGGATATGATGTTTCTATAATTCAAGCAAATAAAAAAGCACGTGTATAAATTATTCTCTGTGAATAATAAATATAGTAGGTCTTTTGTGCAAATCAGGTTGCTGATTTTTCCAATCTTTTACACTCAACGTTTTTATAAATTCAGTATTTAAAGTGATGTCCGTTGCAATACAAAGATTTGTATTTGAAGCTAAAGTCGTAATTAATTCTGAAAACATTTTTTGATTTCTGAAAGGAGTTTCAATAAATATTTGCGATTGATTCTTATCTTTTGAAAGTTTTTCCAATTCTTTAATAGCATTTCTTTTTGCAATATTATCAATTGGTAAATATCCATTGAAAGCAAAATTTTGCCCATTAAATCCCGAGCTCATCATTGCTAATAATATTGACGAAGGCCCGACTAAAGGAACAACTTGAATATTTTTTTGATGTGCTAATTTTACAATTGTTGCTCCAGGATCAGCAATTGCAGGAACTCCAGCCTCAGAAAGCAATCCAACATTAATTCCTAAAGCACAAACATCCAAATATTTTTTTGTTTCAGATTCTTGCGAAAACTTATCTAACAACATAATTTTTAAACTAGGTTGCTGCTTTTTTGGATAAATATTTTTGATGAATTTTCTTGCAGATTTTTCATTCTCAACAACATAATAGTCAATTTGTTCCACTACTTTTTTTACTGATATTGGCATCACCTCCAAAGGTTCAGTTTCTCCTAAAGTTGTTGGAATCAAATATAATTTACCAATCATTTTTGTATGTTTTTTGAGATGATTTCACAGGCTTTATCTAACATTTTAAAAACGTTTTCAAAGCCTTCTTCTCCTCCATAATAAGGATCAGGAACTGATTTGTTCTTATTAGGATGAATTTCGTTGAGAATCATTTTTACTTTTTGTTTGTCATGATTATTTCTTGCAAGTGATAAAATATCTTGAAAATTATTTTTATCCATCACATAAATAATATCAAAAATATCAAAATCAGTCACTTGAAACTGTCTTGCTCTTTTTTTATTGATGTCAATTCCATAATTCTTGGCAACTGCAATTGATCGTTCATCTGGCTGAAGGCCAATATGATAAGCGCTTGTACCTGATGAATCTACAAAAAACGAATTTGAATTTAATTTTGAAGATAAAATACCTTCTGCAAGTGGCGAACGACATATATTCCCCAAACAAACCATCAGTATTTTCATTGAAAGAGAAATTTTTAGAAAGTCAATTTCTTCATTAAATCGTCCACATATTTTTTGAATTGCTTGTCTGTTTCTGTTAAGTTATCAACAGTTTTACAAGCATGAAGAACAGTTGCATGATCTCTTTGTCCTATTTGATTTCCAATACTTGCCAACGAAGTTTTGGTCAATCTTTTTGCAAAATACATCGCAAGTTGACGAGCTTGAACAATGTTTCGTTTTCTAGTTTTTGATTGTAATGTTGCAACATCCATATCAAAATATTTAGAAACTTCTTTTTGAATAAAATCAACAGAAACTTCCTTTTTAGTGTTTTTAACGAATTTATCAACAATCTGTTTTGCCAAATCTAATGAAAATTCCTTTCTATTAAATGATGCCTGAGCAATCATTGAGATAATTACCCCTTCTAATTCTCTAACGTTAGATTTGATATTTTTAGCAATATATGCGATGATTTCTTCTGGCATTTCAACACCATCTCTATACAATCTATTTTGAAGAATTGTAAGTCTTGTTTCATAATCAGGAACTTGCAATTCAGCAGACAATCCCCATTTGAAACGGGATAATAAACGTTGTTCTATATCTTGCATGTCAACAGGAGCCTTGTCCGAAGACAAAATTACCTGTTTCCCATTTTGATGTAAATGATTGAAAATATGAAAAAACACATCTTGTGTGCCAGCTTTTCCTGAGAAAAATTGAACGTCGTCAATAATCAAAACATCAATCATTTGATAAAAATGAATAAAATCATT
>DDMS01000057.1 GCA_002340765.1 Flavobacteriaceae bacterium UBA2540
TTGTTTTTCCAGACAAATAAATATTTCCAGAACCACCAATATTAGCGTTCAATTCTTTTGTGTCGATTTGTAATTTGATATTTCCAGAACCACCCAAAGAAACTGATAATTCATTGCTTTTGAAAATTCCGATATTGCTTAAATTTCCAGAGCCAACCAAAGAAATTTTACTAATATTAGTGATTGGAACAGTCACAGTTAATTTTTTTGTTGTTTGGATATTTGTGTTTTTTTTGTACTTAATTTGAAGCGTATTTCCACTCAACTTCGTTTCTATAAATGAAAAAATATTTTCTTCACCTTCAATTTTAATGTTTCCTTCTTTTCCTTTTACAAGCAAAACATCAAACGAACCACCTACACTAATTTTATCGTATTCTGAAAATAGTTCTATTTATTGAAACAACTTTACCATTTCCTTTAATTTTCTCTCCATTTCCAGTCCAATTTTGAGCGTTTAAAATAAAAAGTAAATAATAAAATAAGAGTGGTAAATATTGATTTTTGATTCATTATGTTTTTTGTTAGGCTGAACTATTTATTAAATTTTGCTTAAAATATTTTGAAAAATCAGGCCAAAATTACGTGATTATAATTTAGGTATAATAATCAATTTGTTGTGTTACTTTAATAAAAAAAATCAAACGATTTTTTTAAGACGTTATTGTATTCCAATTGTTACATCTTTTCAATTTAAAAAACTATTTTTTAGGAAAGTCAATTAGTTTCTTTGGCATAACAATTGAACTAAAAATTTAAATTAATCATAATTTTCTATTTAAATTATTGATTATTATTACTTTAGATTTAAATGAATGATATTGATAATTAGAAAAACTAAAAATCAGTGTCAGAATGACAGATAAATATAAAATGAGCAAAACAAAAATTATTAAGTTAGACAGTTTGTCGTTTCAAAATATTATGAGCGAAGATTCAGAATTGATTCCATTAATGACACCTGAGGATGAAGAAATTATCAATAAAGAGAGCGTTCCAGAAATATTGCCAATTCTTCCCTTAAGAAATACTGTTTTATTTCCAGGAGTTGTCATTCCAATTACGGCAGGAAGAGACAAGTCAATTCAGTTGATAAAAGATGCAAATAAAGGCAATAAAATTATTGGAGTTGTTGCGCAACGAAATGAAGATATTGAAGAACCAACTTTGAAAGATATTCATAAAGTAGGTGTTGTTGCACAAATATTACGCGTTTTAAAAATGCCTGATGGAAATACAACCATTATTATTCAAGGAAAAAAAAGATTTGAAATTAACCAAATTATTGAAGAAAAACCTTATTTAAAAGCAAGCGTAAAAGAAGCTGTTGAAGATCGTGAAATTGATGATATTAAAGAGTTTGAAGCGATTATTGATTCTATCAAAGAAATGGCATTGGAAATTATTAGAGAAAATCCAATGTTGCCTTCAGAAGCTTCATTTGCTATAAAAAATATTCATTCAAATTCATTTTTAGTAAATTTTATTGCTTCGAATATGGATTTAAGTTTAGGGCAAAAGCAAGAAATTTTAGAAAAAGACAATCTAAAAGAACGTGCATTGTTAACGCTTAAAAACCTGAACAAAGAGTTGCAAAAATTACAATTAAAAAACGATATTCATTCAAGAACACGTGAAGACTTAGACCAACAACAAAGAGAATATTATTTAAATCAGCAATTAAAAACCATTCAAGAAGAATTGGGTGGTGTTTCTTATGATCAAGAATTAGAAGAAATGCAACTTCTAGCCAAATCAAAAAAATGGACTAAAGAAGTAAGTATTACTTTCGACAAGGAGTTGCAACGTTTGAGAAGAATGAACCCTCAAGCAGCTGAATATGGCATGCAAAGAAGTTATTTAGAATTACTTTTGGAATTGCCTTGGGGCAAATTTACGCAAGATAAATTTGATTTAAAACGTGCTCAAAAAATTCTTAACAGAGACCATTTTGGGTTAGAAAAAGTAAAAGAGCGAATCATTGAACATTTAGCAGTTTTAAAATTAAAAGGAGATATGAAATCCCCTATTTTGTGTTTGTATGGTCCTCCAGGAGTTGGAAAAACATCTTTAGGAAAATCAATTGCAGAATCTTTAGGACGAAAATATTTAAGAATGTCTTTAGGGGGTCTGCGTGATGAAGCAGAAATTCGTGGTCACAGAAAAACATATATTGGAGCCATGCCTGGAAGGTTGATTAATAATTTGAAAAAAGCAGGTTCTTCAAATCCTGTTTTTGTGTTGGATGAAATTGATAAATTAGGACAAAGTCATCAAGGAGATCCATCTTCTGCGATGTTAGAAGTATTGGACCCTGAACAAAATGAGTCATTTTATGACAACTATTTGGAAGTTGGATACGATTTATCAAAAGTACTCTTTATCGCAACAGCCAATAATTTAAGTCAAATTCCGTTGGTTTTGCGCGATAGGATGGAAATGATTAATGTTTCAGGATATACCATCGAAGAAAAAGTTGAAATTGCTAGGAAGCATTTAGTTCCAAAACAGCTAAAAGAGCATGGCATCACTTCAAAAGATTTGAAATTGGGAAAGACACAAATTGAGCAAATTGTTGAGGGATATACTCGTGAATCTGGAGTTCGTGGTTTGGAAAAACAAATCGCAAAAGTAGTTCGATTTGCAGCTAAATCAATTGCTCTGGAAGAAATTTATGAGGTGGTTTTATGTTCAGAAAAAATTGAAGATATTCTTGGTCCGCCAAGAAATATGGACAAATATGAAAATAATGGAGTTGCAGGCGTTGTTACTGGGTTGGCTTGGACAAGTGTTGGAGGTGATATTTTGTTTATAGAATCTATTTTATCTAAAGGAAAAGGACTGCTTTCTATCACAGGAAATCTTGGAACAGTAATGAAAGAATCTGCCACGATTGCATTGCAATATATTAAATCTCACGCAGAGGATTTTGGTATCAAACCTGAAATTTTAGAAAAACATAATGTGCATATTCACGTTCCTGAAGGAGCAACTCCAAAGGATGGTCCAAGTGCAGGAATTACGATGTTAACATCTTTAGTTTCTTCATACACTCAAAGAAAAGTAAAAAATAAATTGGCAATGACTGGCGAAATCACATTGCGTGGAAGGGTGCTTCCTGTTGGCGGAATTAAAGAGAAAATTTTAGCAGCCAAAAGAGCCAATATCACAGAAATTATTTTGTGCGAAGAAAACAGAAAAGATATTCTTGAAATAAAAGAAAGTTATTTAAAAGGACTGACTTTTCATTATGTTTATGATATGAAGCAAGTCATTGAAGTTGCATTGACAAAGCAAAAAGTAGCAAATGCCAAGAAATTAGATTAAAAAAAGGTTAAAAATTTTTTGGAAGTTTTTAATTTTATTAAAAAAAACTCTTAAATTTTTGCGGATTACTCTCATGCATAATTTCGTATATTTTTTCAAAAATATCTTCTGTGGAAGGTTTTGAAAAATAATCACCATCTGTACCATAAGCAGGTCTGTGAGCTTTTGCAGTTAGTGTTGCAGGTTTGCTATCCAAATATACATAGCAATTTTGTGTCTCTAAAATCTCTTGTAAAATATAAGCGGAAGCTCCTCCAGGAACGTCTTCATCTACGACCAATAATTTATTGGTTTTCATCACACTTTTTACACAATCGTGATTTAAATCAAAAGGCAATAAACTTTGAGCATCAATAATTTCAATATCAATTCCCATTTGAGTTAATTCTTTAGCAGCTTCTTCTACCAAACGCAATGTAGATCCATAAGAAACAACTGTTATATCTGAACCATTTTTGATGGTTTCAACAACACCAATGGGAGTTTTAAATTCACCAAGATTTGTTGGCAATTCTTCTTTCAAACGATACCCATTCAAACATTCAATCACCAAAGCAGGATCATCACCTTCTAATAAGGTGTTATAAAATCCGGCTGCTTTTGTCATATTTCTAGGGACTAACACATGAATTCCTCTCATTGTATTGATAATACCCCCCAAAGGCGAGCCTGCATGCCAAATTCCTTCCAATCTGTGACCACGAGTTCTTACTATTAAAGGAGCTTTTTGTTTTCCGAAAGTTCTATAACGCAATGTTGCTAAATCATCACTCATGATTTGAAAAGCATACAACAAATAATCCAAATATTGTACTTCTGCAATCGGACGCAAACCACGCATTGCTAATCCAATTCCTTGACCAATAATGGTTGCTTCTCTAATGCCAGTGTCAGAAATTCGGATTTTGCCAAATTTCTCTTGCAATCCTTCCAAACCTTGATTTACATCGCCAATAAAGCCAGTATCTTCTCCAAAAATCACTACTTCTGGATGTTTTTCAAGAAGCACATCAAAATTATCTCGCATTATAATCCTACCATCTACATTATTTTTTTCCTGAGAATAAGTGGGATGTTTTTCAGCGATTTTCAAAACACTTTTTTCAGAATTGTTTATCAAATGTGAAGAATATTTATCAAAAGCAATTTCTAATGATGATTTTATAAACTGCTTTAAAGCAGTTTTTTCATGAAAATCCTCATCTTTTAGATAGCGCAAAGATTTTCTTGCGGTTGATAAAATATCTTTTCTTGTTGGTTCAACAAGTTTTTCTAAATCAGTTTTATATTTGTTTATAAATGTGCCGTTTTTACTTTTTTGAACAACGTTTTCTAAAATTTTTACGGCTTTGGAAAGGTCGATTTTTATATCATTCAGATAGGCGTTCCAGGCATCTCTTCTTGCGTTTGTAACTTCTTTTTTCGCTTCTTTTTCAATAAGTATTAATTCCTCTTCAGATGCTACGAAACTTAGAATTTCTCCATTTTCGGTTTCTAATTCAAACTCTAAAATCCATTCACGGAATTTAGCGATACAATCATAGTCTTTTTCCCATTGCAAACGCTTTTTTTCTTTATATCGTTCATGTGAACCAGAGGAAGAATGACCTTGAGGTTGTGTTAATTCTTTTACATGAATCAATATAGGAACGTGTTCTTCACGAGCAATAGTTGCTGCTTTTTGATAAACATCCATCAATTGCACATAATCCCAACCATTAACCACAAATATTTCGAAGCCATTATGTTTAAAATCACGCTGAAATCCTTTTAAAATCTCTGAAATACTTTCTTTAGTAGTTTGGTATTTTGCATGTACTGAAATTCCGTATTCATCATCCCAAACACTCATTACCATTGGAACTTGCAATACACCTGCAGCATTTATAGCTTCAAAAAATAACCCTTCACTTGTACTTGCGTTTCCAATTGTTCCCCAAGCAATTTCATTTCCATTGATAGAAAAATTGGTGTTTTTTTGAACGCTTTTCTCGTTTCTATATATCTTTGAGGCTTGTGCTAATCCCAATAAACGAGGCATTTGACCAGCAGTTGGAGAAATATCAGCACTTGAATTGTATTGCTTTGTAAGGTTTTTCCAACTTCCATCTTCATTCAAACTATGAGTAGCAAAATGACCTCCCATTTGTCTTCCTGCAGACATTGGATCTGCTTTGATATCCGCATGAGCGTATAAACCTGCAAAAAATTGTTGAGCAGTTAATTCGCCTATTGCCATCATGAAAGTTTGATCGCGGTAATATCCAGACCTAAAATCACCTTTTTTGAAAGCTTTTGCTAAAGCTAATTGTGGAATTTCTTTTCCATCACCAAAAATCCCAAACTTTCCTTTTCCTGTTAAAACTTCACGTCTACCAAGCAAACTGCACTCTCTACTTATTTTTGCAATTTTAAAGTCGTTGAGAACCTCCCTTTTAAAATCGTTAAATGAAATTTCTTTTGAAGTAGCAGTCTTTGTTTCTTGCAACATAATTTTTATTTTAACAGTAACAAATATAAATTTTTATAATTGATTTTTTAAAAATATTTGTAAAATTTAAGAATATGATAAAATATTTAACAATTATCA
>DDMS01000026.1 GCA_002340765.1 Flavobacteriaceae bacterium UBA2540
GACTGATAAACCTTTTAACAATGCCACTGTAACTTCTACAGATTTGGTTTTGAATGAAGATATTGATACCATTTTTACCAAAAAATACGAACTAAAAACGCCTTTGGCTTTGGCTGGTGGTGAATTGAATTACAACATGAAATGGTTTTATGGTCCAAGTGATTATACCCTTTTGAAAAATTATGAAAATACAGATTTAGATGAAATTTCTGATTTAGGTTGGGGAATATTTGGATTTTTAAATAGAGTTGTTTTTTATCCAGTTTTTAACTTTTTGAAAGGATTTTTATCAAATTTTGGATTGATCATCATTTTGATGACAATCGTTGTACGAATTATTATGTCGCCTTTGGTATATAAATCGTATTTATCAAGTGCCAAAATGAAGGTAATTCGCCCAGAATTGACTGCGCTACTTGAAAAATATCCTGGGAAAGATAACGCCATGAAACGCCAACAAGAAACTATGGCAATTCAGCGAAAAGCAGGAGTTAGCATGCTATCAGGTTGTATTCCTGCATTGCTCCAGATGCCTGTTTTCTTTGCATTGTTTAAGTTTTTTCCTACTAATATTTCTCTGAGACAAGAAGGTTTTTTATGGGCTCCAGATTTATCTTCTTATGATACGATTTTCACTTTGCCATTTTCTATTCCTTTTTATGGAGATCACGTAAGTTTGTTCCCGATTTTGGCTTCTGTAGCCATTTTCTTTTATATGCAAATGAATCAAAGTCAGCAAGCAAATATGCAAATGCCAACTCAAGAAGGCATGCCTGATATGGCAAAAATGATGAAAATCATGATTTATTTGTCGCCAATTATGATGCTATTTTTCTTTAATAACTATGCAAGTAGTTTGAGTTTGTATTATTTTGTATCTAATTTATTAACTATTTTCATCATGTTATTTATCAAACATTTTGTGATTGATGAAGCAAAAATTCATGCGCAAATTGAAGAAAACAAAAAGAAACCTGTAAAAGTAAGCAAGTTTAGACAACGAATTGACGATGCAATGAAACAAGCGCAAGAACAACAAGCGAAACAACAGAAGAAGAAATAGGCTGTTGGCTTATAGCTTTTAGAAAATATCAAAAACCCAAAACAAAATTGTTTTGGGTTTTTTGTTTTTAAAAAAAAGAGGTTTTTTACTATTGATTTTATAATTTTAAACCACGAACTTCGCTAACGACGATTATAAGTTATTAAACCGACTTGATAGTCGCATTAAGTTTGCTAAATATGATTTTACTTTAAAAAACTAAACTCTCCTCCATTTACCCTTCCCAAAAAACAAAATATACCCATAACACACAATTGTCAATACAAATGCGGTTTTAAATCCGAAATGATCTATCAAACCTCCAAAAGCAAAAGGAATAATAGCACCACCCACAATTGCCATACACAACAATCCTGAAGCTTGCGCTTTTAAATCTCCTAAACCTTCTAAACTCAGCGTAAAAATCGTCGGAAAGATAATGGAATTAAACAATCCAACAGCTAACATTAACCACATAGACAACAATCCATCCGTGTTTATGGAGATTAAAATCATGAAAATTGCAAAAAATGAAAAGATGCTCAACACTTTTCCTGGAAGCATAATTTTCGTTAAATACGAGCCTACAAATCTTCCAATCATAGCTCCTCCCCAATAAAAAATCACAAAAATTCCCAACAATGATTTTGGGTCTGCATCTGTAAATGTTTTATTAAACGTGTTTGCAATGGTGTTTGCAATTTGCATCATCAATTGATTTTCTGAAATGATGGTTGCCAAATTCATTTCAAAAAAATAATTCACTAAAAAACTTCCAATAGCAACTTCTGCACCTACATACACAAAAATCCCAAAAGCACCCATCAACAATGATTTCTTTTTGAGCAACGTCATATATCCGCCTTTTGGACTTACTTGCATCACTTTGGGTAAGTTGATAAATGCAAAAATAATCGCTAATAAGAAAATGGAAAGCGCAATCAACAAAAACGGAGTTTGCACAGTTGCTGCCTCTGAAATGTAATACTTTTTCCGTTCAACTTCATTGAGTATCGCAATTTCAGAAGATGATTTTACGGAATCACTCAACAAAAATAGGGCTCCAAATATGGGAGCAATTGTGGTTCCTAAAGAGTTGAAAGCTTGTGACAAATTCAAACGGCTTGAAGCGCCATTTTCACTTCCCAACAAAGCAACATAGGGATTTGCAGCCACTTGCAACACCGTAATTCCTCCTGCCAAGGTGAAATATCCTATCAGAAAAAAGAAAAAATTTCGATATTCAGCAGCTGGAAAAAACAACAAACAACCCAATGCCATGGTTAACAATCCAAAAACAATTCCTTTTTTTTACCCAATTTTTGACAAAATAAATCCTGCAGGTAAAGAAAAAACAAAAAAAGCAGTGAAAAATGCAAACTGAACCAACACTGTTTTTGCATACGACATTTCAAAAATATCTTTCAATCTTGGTATTAAACTATCTACTAAAACAGTGATAAATCCCCAAAGAAAAAATAAGGTTGTTAAAAATAGAAAAGCACTTTTGTTGGAATTTTTGGTTGATGAACTCATAATTTATCCTTTATTAAAAAAATCAGATTTGATATTTTTATTCACACCTTCTTTATACAAATTATAGCTAAACCATTCGTGAATGGAATATGCACCAACTTCACCTTGCTTATTTACAGCAATATAGCCCACTTGAAAGTTTTTAAAATTACTATTTGGTTTTTTTACAATTCTTGAAATGGCTTCTTCACAAGCTTCTTGTGGTGATTTTCCTTGTCTCATCAATTCTACAATTAAAAAACTTCCTACAGTTTTCAAAACTTCTTCGCCCAAACCAGTTGCTGCTGCACCTCCAATTTCGTTATCAACAAACAATCCTCCACCAATTATGGGAGAATCTCCTACTCTACCTGCTATTTTATACGCTAAACCACTTGTAGTGCACGCTCCAGAAATGTTGCCATTGTTATCAATTGCCAACATTCCAATCGTATCATGATTTTCAATATTTATAATTGGTTTGTATTTGGACGTTTCTTTCCATTTTTCCCAAGCTTTTTTGGATGCTTCTGTTAGTAAATTTTCACGTTCAAATCCTTTAGCAACTGCAAATTCTTCTGCTCCTTGTCCAACCAACATTACATGTGGCGTTTCTTCCATTACTTTTCGAGCCACAGAAGTAACATGTTTGATATTTTTTACTGCCAAAACCGCTCCATAATTTCCCTTTTCATCCATAATACAGGCATCCAAAGTGACATTTCCATCTCTGTCTGGCAAGCCTCCTTTTCCAACAGTTTGCTGATTATCATTGGCTTCTTCAATCTTACAACCTTGCTCAACAGCATCCAAAGCTGAACCTCCTTTTTCCAACACTTTTGCAGCAGTTTCAACAGCCAAAGGTGTGTCCCAAGTGGCAATTACTAAAGGTTTTATCGGTTTTGAAGGAGAAATCATTGATTTTTTTTCAGTTTTTTCTTTAAAACTGAAAAGAGTTGATGAAACAGCAACCAACCCTAAACCTGTTACTGATGCTTTTTTTAAAAAATTTCTACGTTTCATTGTGTACTGAATTTAGTTCATAATTTTATTTTATTTGAATTTCGTCAACAAACAACCAACTTCTTCCATCATCTTGAAAGCCTAAATGCCATTCAGGAAGTTTGCCAATTTTTTTTGCAATAATTTTTACAAATCGAGCTTTGCCTAATTTTGAAATTGCTAATTTTTCAATAGCAACTTTTTCTTCATTTTTTGGGTTTGGAAATTGCCAAGTTATATGATTGGCATATTTTTTTCCATCAATTGAAGTATAAATTTGAATTTCTTTGGGCAAAAATATCCAACTTCGTTGATCTTTCAAGAAAGAAATCTGTAAATTATCAATCATTTTTATTTTTCCAAGTTCAACAATTGCCTCCAAATCCGTATCAAAATATCCTTGCCAAGTGCCTGTTCTAAAATCTTCAGTTCCTAAAATTCCATCAATCAAGGCATTATTTCCTCCTGCATTGTATTGATTTGCATATTCGGATTTTAATTCGATTTTGATATTTGGATCTATTTTATAAAAATCGGTTGTGATTGTAGCACTTTTTGTTCCATTTAATTCAGCATAAACAGAAAGGTTGATAAATTTATCTATTACAAATGGTTTTTCATACTTTTTAAATCCTCCTTTATATCCTATTCTATAGAATATTTCAGCATCCTTTTCAGAAGATTTTAACTCAACATCTGTACTTCCTTTAAAAGCAATATCACCTTTTGCTACAAAAGGAGCTGCAACAATTAAATGTTCATCTATTTCTGTTGATGGAATAAATGTATCTTTTGTACCCCAATTTGTAGGTTGATGTGTCATTTCAAAAACCAAATTTCCACCATTGACGATTTCTTGATGGTTGATATATGAAAACTCATAATTTTTACCATTTAATTTTACTGATTTGATGTATTTATTTTCTGATGAACTATTTTTAGCTTGAATCGTAAATGACTTTCCGTTTTCTAAATTAATGGTTGCTTTTTCAAACAATGGACTTCCAATAACATATTGATTTGAACCTGGAGTCACAGGATAAAATCCTAAAGAAGAAAAAATATACCAAGCACTCATTTGTCCACAATCTTCGTTTCCTGAAATTCCAACAGGCGAATTTTGATACAATTCTGTCAAAATCTGACGCACTTTTTCCTGCGTTTTGTGAGGTTTATTCACGAAATTATACAAATATGCTATGTGATGACTAGGTTCATTTCCATGCGCATATTGCCCAATCAAACCTGTAATGTCAGCTTGATTTCTTCCAGAAGTTTCGTTTTTTGCCGTAAATAAGTTGTCCAATTGATTTTCCATTGCTTGTTTTCCTCCCACCAAGTTCATAAAACCAGCAATATCTTGAGGAACATAAAAACTGTATTGCCAAGAATTTGCTTCAGTATAATTGAAATTTACTTCATAAGGATCAAAAGGTGAAAACCAAGAATTTTTAAAACGACCTCGCATAAATTTCGTTTCTGGATCAAAAACGTTTTTATAATGCTGTGCTCTTTCCATAAAAATTTTGTAATCATTTTCCTTTCCCAACGCTTTTGCCATTTGCGCAATTGTCCAATCATCATAAGCATATTCCAACGTTTTTGACACAGATTCTGATTCTTTTTCCACAGGAATAAATCCGAATTTTTTATAGGATTCTAAGCCTAATTTATCCTGAATAGCAGAATGCTTCATGGCTTGCAATGCTTTTTCGGAATCATAATTTTTGATGCCTTTCAAAAAAGCATCTGCAATTACAGGAACTGCATGATAACCAATCATACAACCCGTGTAATTTGCTGACAAATCCCAAATGGGCATAATGCCTCCTTCATCATATTTCGCCAAAAAAGTATTGATGAAATCATTAGTTCTTTTTTGCTCAATAATCGTGTACAAAGGATGTGCAGCTCTATAAGTGTCCCATAAAGAAAAAACAGTATAGTAATCAAAATCAGTTGTTTTATGAATTTCTAAATCCATTCCTCTATACCTTCCATCCACATCTTGATATACATTTGGTGCAATCATAGCATGATACATTGCTGTGTAAAAATTCACTTTATTATGATGATTTGTATCTTCAATCACTATTTTTTGAAGCTGTTTTTCCCAAGTTTCTTGCGCAATTTTTTTAACTTCTTCAAACGATTTATTGCCAATTTCTTGTTCTAAATTTTGTTTTGCACCTTTAATATCCACAGCTGAAATTCCAATTTCCACAATAATTGGATCATTTTTTGGATTGATGAATTCAAGTGCCATTTTTTTCGGGTTGATAGTATCATTTTTTACCAATTCTTTTATAGGATGTGAAAATTTGATTTGATAAAACAATCGTTGATCTGTAGCCCAAGCTTTTGAAAATCGATAACCGCTAATTTCCTTTTCACCCAAGCTAATTTCATGAGCTATAAGTTCATCTCTATGTGTTAAATCCAAAATAACCACTTGATTTTCTGATGTTGGAAATTTGTATTTTTGCATACCACTTCTTTTAGAAACTGTCAATTCAACATCAATATTGGTATTTTCTAGAAGCACTTTGTAAAAACCAGGTGTTGCAATTTCATTTTCATGAGAAAACTTCGATTTATAGCCTTCTTTTCCATCTGAACCATTGTTTAAAATGGGTTTATTTGTGGGCATTAACAAAATATCACCATAATCAGAAACACCTGTTCCACTCAAATGCGTGTGAGAAAATCCATAAATTTCATTGTCAGAATAATGATATCCTGAGCAGCCATCCCAACCATCCAAACGTGTATCTGGTGAAAGTTGCATCATCCCAAAAGGTAAAGTTGCTCCTGGAAACGTATGTCCATGACCTCCTGTTCCAATAAATGGATTTACCAATGAAATAAGACGTTTATCTTTAGAATCTTTTTGTAATTTAGTGGATTGTTGGCAACTTAAAATTAAAGATAGTGCAATAAAAAAAGCAGCATTTTTAAGTTTCATTAAAATAGATTGTTAAATTCGTATCAAATATAACAGAAAATGAAAATTCAATCCTATTTTATTCTTTTTTTTCTACTAGGATTCTTAAATATACCCAAAAAAGAAGCAACCATCATTCAACCAAACATCATTCCTAAACCTCTTTTTCAGCAATTAAATAATGGCGTTTTTGAATTGAATGAAGATACTTCTTTGGAGACAATACAGGAATTTGGAAATGTTGCACAGTTTTTAAAATCGTATTTTAAAGAACAATTTCATTTGAAAATTTCATCTAAAAAAAGTGACACTAAAATTCTTTTTACCAAAGATAATTCCATTAAAAATGAGGAAGGATATTTGTTGAAAATCGATAAAAACAAGATAGAAATAGGTGCAAATAGCTCAAAAGGAGCATTTTACGCCGTGCAAAGTTTGATACAATTATTACCCATTGAAAGTAAATTAACATCAATTTCGATTCAATGTTTAGAAATTCAAGATGCACCACAATTTGCGTACAGAGGAATGCATTTGGATGTAGCTCGTCATTTTTTCTCTGTTAATTTTATCAAAAAACAGTTGGATTTGATGGCTTTGTTGAAAATGAATACGTTTCATTGGCATTTAACAGAAGACCAAGGTTGGCGAATTGAAATTAAAAAATATCCCAAATTGCAAGAAATTGCCGCTTTTAGAAATGAAACTTTGATAGGTCATTATTCTGATGAAGCACATCAATTTGATGGAAAAAAATATGGCGGATTTTACACGCAAAAAGAAATTAAAGAGATTGTAACATATGCCTCTGAAAGACAAATTACAGTGATTCCTGAAATAGAAATGCCTGGACATTCTCAAGCTGCCATTGCTGCGTATCCTGAATTGAGTTGCACAGGAAACCAACTTGAAGTTGCTACAAAATGGGGTGGTTTTGAAGATATTTATTGCACAAAAAAAAGCACTTTTCAATTTTTAGAAGACGTTATTGATGAAGTTGCTCCATTATTTCCAGGAAAATATATTCATATTGGAGGTGATGAAGCTCCAAAATCTCGTTGGAAAAATTGTGCACATTGTCAAAATGTAATCAAAAAAGAAGGTTTGAAAGATGAGCATGAATTGCAAAGTTATTTCATCAAACGAATGGAAAAATACATCAATTCGAAAGGAAAACAAATCATTGGTTGGGACGAAATTTTAGAAGGTGGTTTGGCACCCAATGCAACTGTGATGTCTTGGAGAGGAAATGTGGGCGCAATTGAAGCTGCAAAACAACAACATGATGTGATTTTAACACCAAATTCTCATTGCTATTTTGATTATTATCAGTCTGATAATGAGGACGAACCTTTGGCAATTGGTGGATTTTTGCCTTTAGAAAAAGTGTATGATTTCAATCCAATTCCTGAAGAATTGACCAAAGAAGAAGCCAAATTTGTGTTGGGAGCTCAAGGAAATGTTTGGACAGAATATATGTCAACTCCAGAAAAAGTGGAATATATGGTTTTTCCAAGAATCATTGCTTTGGCTGAAGTTGTTTGGAGTGCAAAAGAACATAAAAATTATGATGATTTTATTCGTCGTTTGGAATTTTTCAACAAAAGATTGGACGCAAAAAAGGTACAGTATGCCAATCATTTGCATGAGGTGAAAGGTGAATTCATCAATAAAAATGAAAAAGTTTTCTATGAATTTGAAACCATCACAAAAGGAAAAGACATTCGTTTTACAACTGATAATTCTAAACCCAATAGCAATTCAAAAATGTATGAAAAACTAATTTCTATTGAAAAATCACAAACGTTAAAAGCGGCTGTTTTCAATAAAAAAGGTATAAAATTGGGAAGTATTTTTGAGCAAAAAATCAATTTACACAAAGCTGTTGGCGCAAAAATCACTCTAAATGTTGCTCCTCATAAAGCTTATAATGCTGGAGGAACACAAGCATTGATCAATGGAATTTCAGGAAATAACAAACGTTTTGGAGATAAAGAATGGTTGGGTTTTTCGGGTGAAGATGTTGAAATTACAATTGAATTTGATAAACCAACAGAAGTAAATGCTATTTCTACAAGATTTCATAATGGAAACGGACAATGGATTTATGCGCCAAAAGAAATTAAATTTGACTTTGATAATGAAGAAAAAAGGACTATTCTTTTAAAAAAAAATGAAGAGTTACTTGTAGCTGTTTTTGAAAAGTTTGAACAAAAAGTTGTAAAAAAATTAAAAATAACTATTCCAAATTACGGAATAATTCCCGATGGAAAACAAGGTGCAGGAAACAACGCTTGGACGTTTATTGATGAAATAATTATTGAATAATGCAATTAGAAATCTGCGCAAACTCTTATGAATCAGCTATAAACGCTCAGAAAGCTGGAGCAGACCGAATAGAAATCTGTTCAGAATTGGCTGTTGGTGGAATTACACCAAGTTATGGAGTATTGCAAAAAATTGCTGAAAATATCTCAATTCCTGTGCATGTGTTAATCAGACCAAGAAGTGGGGATTTTTGCTATACTGACCCAGAATTTGGACAAATGAAAACAGACATTTTGATGTGTAAAAAAATGGGTTTTCAAGGAATTGTTTCCGGAATTTTGAATTCGGACAACACTATAAATTTGGAAAGAACTAAAGAATTAATTTCCATTTCAAAACCCTTATCTTTCACATTTCATAGAGCTTTTGATGTGGTTGAAAATCCAAAAAAAGCGTTGGAAGAATTGATTCAACTGAAATTAGACAGAATTTTAACTTCAGGATTGAAAGAAAGAGCGATTGACGGAATGGATCTTTTAACCGTACTGAAAAATTTGGCAAAAAACAAGGTGATTCTAATGCCTGGAAGTGGTATCAATAAAGAGAATTGCATACAATTTAAATATGCTGGATTTACAGAAATTCACACATCTGCTTCAAAAAAAATAAGAGAAAATACCATTTTTTTTGATAAAACTATACAAACTGTTTCAGACATGAATACCATTCAGGAAATTATAAAAATCATTAAATGACGCGAAAAATCGTATTACTTATGTTCCTTAGCACAATCTTAAGTTGTAAAACTAAAAAAGACATTCCTACAAAAATTACAATTCATGAAAATTGGGAATTTAAAGGAACTGACACTTTAGATTGGAAAAAAGCTACAATTCCCGGAAATGTTTTTTCAGATTTGATGGAAAACGAAATTATCGTCAATCCATTCATCAAAACCAATGAAGATAGTGTTCAATGGGTTTCGAAAAAAGATTGGGAATACAAAACCACTTTTTCACTTTCTAAAAAAGAATTAGAGAAAAAGAATATTGAACTTCATTTTGAGGGTTTAGACACGTATGCAACCATTTTTTTGAATGATTCTATCATTCTCAAAGCAGATAACGCTTTTAAAAAATATAGCATTGACATAAAAAAAGGTGCTCAAGAAATAAATAGTCTAAGAGTTGTTTTTAAAAATTTCACTGAAATTGAGCTGGAAAAAGAAGCTGAAATTTGGTATCAACTGCCTGTAAAGGAGAGAGTTTTCACTCGAAAAGCACAATTTCAATATGGCTGGGATTGGGGACCAATTTTAAATTCTTATGGAATTTGGAAAGAAGTTTATGTAAAAACTTGGGATGACGTCATTATTACTGATGTATATATCAAACAAGACACTTTAACATCTAAAAAAGCTGTTTTATCAGCAGATATCAGTATTGAAAGTGAGGTTGAAAAATTTGTGGAATTAGAAACAATGATCGATTCTGAAAAAATAATTACTGGAATTCATCTCAAAAAAGGCGAAAATAAATTGACAATTCCCATTAAAATTGACAACCCAACACTTTGGTGGACTCACAATTTAGGAAATCCATATCTCTATATATTTGATTTTAAATTGTATCGAAAAAACAAATTATTAGATCAAAAAATCATCAAAAAAGGAATTCGAACCATCAAATTAATTGCTCAAAAAGATTCCATTGGACAATCATTTTATTTTGAATTAAATGGAAAACCAGTGTATTCAAAAGGCTCAAATTTAATTCCATTGCATAGTTTTCAAGATAAAGTAACCAATCAACATTATGAAAAATTGCTTTCAGATGTTGTAAAATCGAATATGAATATGTTGCGAGTTTGGGGTGGAGGAATTTATGAAAATGATATTTTTTATGATTTGTGTGATGAAAAGGGCATCTTGGTTTGGCAAGATTTTATGTTTGCTTGTGCCATGTATCCAGGAGACAATGCTTTTTTTAAAAATGTTTCTGAAGAAGCGGAATATCAAGTAAAAAGATTGCGAAATCATACATCAATTGCTTTATGGTGTGGAAATAATGAGAATTCTGAAGCTTGGAAACGTTGGGGATGGCAAGAAAACAGAGGAGAAAAAGAAAAAAAAGAAATTTGGGACAATTACTTGATGCTTTTTGATTCCATTTTACCTTCTATTGTTGCAAAACATAGCAACACAGATTATTGGGAAACTTCCCCAAAATATGGTAGAGGAAATCCAAAATACATTTCAGAAGGTGATGCACATGATTGGTGGATTTGGCATGATGAATATCCTTTTGAACATTTATTACAAAAAGTTCCAAGATTTATGAGTGAGTTTGGTTTTCAATCGTTTCCAAGTTTTGAAACCATCAAATACATCAATCAAAATGATGATATAAATTTAAAAACGGAAGCAATTACATCACATCAAAAACATGTAAAAGGTTTTGAATTGATGGAAAAATATATGAAACGTGATTACAAAATTCCTGCTTCAGATGAAGATTATGTGTATGTAAGTCAGTTATTGCAAGCCAAAGGAATTGTGATGGGAATTGAAGCGCAAAGGAGAGCAAAACCATTCAATATGGGCACTTTATACTGGCAACTGAATGATGTTTGGCCAGCAATTTCTTGGTCAGGAATTGATTATTTTGGCAATTGGAAAGCGTTGCAATATAAAGTGAAAAATGCTTTTGAAAATGTGTTGATCTCCTCAATTATTGAAAAAAATAAAGTAAAAACTTTTATTACCAATGATACTTTTCTACCCATTAAAGGAACAATACAACTAAAAATTATTGATTTTTATGGAAATGAAATTTGGTCAGATGCTAAAGAAATTGAGGTATTAGAAAATAGTAGTCAGGAATTTTATCATTTTCCTTTGGATAAAATTGATAAAAAATCGACTGTTTTAATTGCTAAATTTGACGATAAAACTTCTTATTTCTATTTTGCAAAACCCAAAGAATTAAAATTACCCAAAAGCGATATTCAGCAAAAAATTGTCAAAACAGATAAGCGTTTTTCAATCACCATAAAAAGCAATGTTTTATTGAAAGATGTTTTTCTATTCACAGAAGAAAAAGGGCATTTTTCTGATAACTTTTTTGATGTGTTACCAAATCAAACAAAAACAGTTTTCTTTGAGACCAAAACAACCAAGCTAAACGATTTGAAAATTAAAACGTTGAATGAAATCAATGGTTCTTATTAAAAAAATACGATTCTAAAAATCCCAAACCATAGCCTAAAAACTGAGTGAAAGTGGTAACAATACTTAAAAAAGCTACTTTCAAATTTTGATTTTGAATCAAGGAATCTAGGAAAATGAGTGTAAAATAAAGTGCATAAAATGCAGTTAAATGGGGAATTCCAAAAAATAACAGAATCATTCCAATGTCAAATCCAACTAAAAAAATACTTGGAAACCAATACGTTATTTTTGCCGACTTCGGATATTTTTGATTTAAAAAAGGCCTTGCTTTTCCGAATTTATAAGTTTGATTGTAAAAATCACGCAATGAACTTCTCCTTTTATGATACACAAAAGCATTGGAAATCAATTGTGTTTTTAAACCATTTTCCCACAAACGAAAAGTCAAATCAATATCTTCTGCTATTTTCATTGTGGAAAATCCGTTCGTTTTTTCAAACGCATTTTTAGAAATTCCCATGTTGAAACTTCGTGGCTGAAACTTACCAACGGCTTGTTTTTTTCCACGAATTCCGCCAGTTGTCAATATTGAAGTCATGGAATAATTGATGGCTTTTTGCAATGTTGTAAAACTATGATGAGCTGCATCAGGACCACCAAAAGCATCTGTAAAATTACTTTCTAAAGATTTTTTAATAGCTGATAAATAATGACTTGAAACCATCACATCTGAATCTAAAATGATGAAATAGTTTCCAGAAGCCTGTTTCATTCCAAAATTTCGACTGTCTCCAGCTCCAGAATTTTGTTTAAAAAAATAGGAAAAATTGAGTTTTTTCTGGTATTTATTTACAACCAAATCACTTTTCTCTGTGGAGCCATCTTCAATAATAAGTACTTCAAAATCTTCCTGAAAATCTTGCAGTGTAAGACTTTGTAGTAATTCGTCAATTTCATTGGGACGATTAAAAACGGGAATTATTATTGAAAAATTTAGTTGCAAAATTTTTGAATTTAAAGAGATCTCACAGGTTTTAAAAACCTGTGAGGTCTTGGGTAAACTTGCAAGTTAAAAAACTTTTATCATGTTAGGTTACTTGTAGTAGGTAAAAAAGCTTAGCCCTGATTGAGCGGTTTGTTTGAGCTCTTTTGAGGCACGAAAAAAGCGAGTAGCGAAAGCAGGAACTAGCTTCTAAAAAACTATTTTCCGTCAACAAACTTACTCATTACAGCATCACTCACGCCCATATTTGAAAATCCTCCATCATGAAATAAATTTTGCAAAGTAACTTTCTTCGTTAAATCTGAAAACAACGAAATTGTATAATCTGCACATTCTAAGGCGGTTGCATTTCCAAGTGGACTCATTTGATCTGCGTATGCCAAAAATCCGTCAAAACCTTTTACACCACTTCCAGCAGTTGTTGGAGTTGGAGATTGTGAAATTGTGTTGACACGCACTTTTTGGTCGCGACCAAAAAAATAGCCAAAACTTCGTGCAATACTTTCTAAATATGCTTTATTATCAGCCATATCATTGTAATCAGGAAATACTCTTTGTGCGGCCATGTAAGTCAACGCAACAATACTTCCCCAATCATTCATGGCTTTTTTGTTGTATAAAACATTCATGGTTTTATGAAAAGAAACCGCTGAAACGTCCCAACCTTTGGTCGTAAAATCGTAATTTGAATCTGTATAATGCTTGCCCTTTCTCACATTTACAGACATTCCAATTGAATGCAAAACAAAATCTATTTTTCCGCCTAAAATTTCCATTGATTTTTCAACCAAATTGGTCAAATCTTCCAATGATGTTGCGTCAGCAGCAATAACTTGCGAGCCTGTTTTTTCAGCCAAACTATTCAATTCTCCCATTCTCATTGCGATTGGAGCATTTGTCAATACAAATTCTGCACCTTCTTCATGCGCTCTTTCTGCTACTTTCCATGCGATTGAATGCTCATTTAATGCACCAAATATGATTCCTTTTTTTCCTTTTAATAAATTGTACATATTTTTTGTATTTAGTTGTTGGTTTTTGGTTGTTTGAAATTGGATGCTTTATGTTACAATTAATAAAAATTTATTTTTTAGATTTTCATAAAATTTCAAAAAACAAAGATAGACATTTTCAATAATCAAAAAGTCCCCTTTAGGGATTTAGGGGCTTAATAATTCTTTTGCATGAATAATTGCAGATTCTGAAAGTGCTTTTCCACTCAACATTTCAGCAATTTCGTCAACGCGTTCTTCTGCTTTCAATTTCTTTAATTGTGTGGCTGTTTCACCATTGATTTCCTCTTTAAAAACCTTGAAATGATGACTTCCTTTTGCGGCAATTTGAGGCAAATGCGTAATGGTAATTACTTGCATATTTTGACTCATTTGCTGCATGATTCCTGCAATTTTATTAGAAACTTCACCAGAAATTCCTGTGTCAATTTCATCAAAAATAATCGTTGGTAGCTGTGTATTTTCTGATAATATTTTTTTGATTGAAAGCATTATTCTTGACAATTCACCTCCAGAAGCTACTTTTTTTAATTCGCCAAAATTACCCCCTTTGTTGGCAGAAAAAAGGAATTCTAGTTTGTCTTTTCCGTTTGAAAAATAGTTTTTTGTGGGTGTAATTTTAATCGAAAATCGGGCATTTGCCATTCCTAAATCAGACAATAAAACTTCTAATTCATGTTGCAAATTTGGAATTATTTTCTTTCGAGCTTCCGAAATATTCGAAGCTATTGCATCCAATTCTGAGGTAACTTTATCAATTTCTTTCTTTTTTTGCTTGATATTTTCATCAGCATTTTCAACTTGACTTACTTTTTCTGATAAATCTTCGAGAATAATTAGCAAATCTCCAATCGAATTTACAGCATGCTTTTTCTGTAAATTATAAATCAATTGCAATCTATCATTGATTTGTGTAGCCTCTAAAGGATCAAATTCTACATGTTCATTCGCTTCTTCCAATTCAGTAATAATATCATCCAACTCAATTTTAAGACTTGAAATTCTGGATGATAATTCTTGATACTCTTTTGAAAAAGGTGCAATTTTCGATAAACGATTTTCAAGAATCAATAATAAACTTTGAATACCAATTTCTTCGTTAATGGAAACTGCTAATGCTTCAGACAAATTGAGTTTTATTTCTTCAATGTTATTGAGTTTGTCGAGCTTTTCTTCTAATTCATTTTGCTCATCAATTTGCAATTTAACTTTCTCTAACTCATTAAATAAATACAAGTTATAATCATATTGTAAGTTTGCTTCTTGCTGATTTTTTTCTAATTTCTCTAATTCCCTTCTATGTTTTGAAAGTAATTGCAATCCTTTTTTATACCCATCAATTGCTGAATTATTTTTTACCAAAGCATCAATCACCGAAAATTGGAAATCTGCATCCGATAATTGCATGGTTTGGTGCTGTGAATGCACATCAATCAACAAAGATTTCAAGTCATTCAAGGCAGTCAAATTCACAGGAGTATCATTTACAAAAGCCCTAGATTTACCTGAAGGTAAAATTTCTCTTCTGATGATGGTAAAATCATCATAATCCAACTCTGATACTTCAAAAAAATCCTTTAGATTATAATTCGCAATTGATAATTTGGCTTCTACCACACATTTTTTTGAAGTATCTTTTAGAGAAGATAAATCTGCTCTGTTTCCCAAAACTAAGCCCAAAGCACCTAATAAAATGGATTTTCCAGCGCCAGTTTCGCCAGTTATAATTGACAATCCTGAAGAAAAATCAATCGTCAATTCGTTGATTAAAGCGTAGTTATTGATGGATAATTGTGTAAGCAAGTTCGCTAATTTTTAGAGTTTAAAATTAAAGAATTCTTTTAATAAATAGCATTAAAACCTTACTCTAATTTTCGCCACTTAGAACTATTATTTGGAGAGATTTTTTTCAATGAAGTAACCAAACGTTCAGCGTTTCTTGTTTTTGGTCCGTCAGTATAAATATTGACAATTTCATCCGCTTTTGCGTCAAAAAACAACCTGATTAAATTGTTTGCGACAGTTTTATTAAATAGATTTTCAATTTTCAAAACACTATCCTCGATCGTTTGTTTGGCAAAATCTTTGTTTGAGGAAAAATTATCCAAACCTTTGATATGATACTCATACAAAACATCTCTAAAAGTTGTCAAATTTGGAGATAATACATCGTCAATCAATAAAAACCGATTTTGTTGACCAACCACATTTTGCCAAGCAGCAATGCCACTTTGTTGTGCTTGTAACATCGCATTTTGAGCTTCTTTTAATTCAAATTCACCTCCATATTTTGAAAAAGAATCAGCATCTACTCCAATAATCGTATACACATAAAATACAATAGTAGAGATTAAATTACTATCAAAAGAATTTCGATTGTATATCAAAGGATCAAATTCGTTGTATCTAAAGATGAAATCATTGTCTCTGATATTCAACAAAGGAGTTGCATAGGTTGACCCAAAAACGGGTCTTGAAGATTGAATTTGCAAAGTGCCTGTAAATGTATTATCTTCTCTTGAGGTAATGATGATATTGAGTGCACAATCAATTCTTTCCTCAGGTTTTACAACTCTATTTGTCCATTTTGTTTGATTGATAAACTCAGTCAAAGCTGTCTTTAAAGTTTGAAAAACCTGTCTGTTAGAACCTCCAATTTGTTCATAATTGATGTTTACCAAGCAATTCACTTCTTGTGCCTTGATATTGATTGTTAGCATCAATAAGTTTATAAAAAAAATAAGGTTACGCATCAAATTTTAATATAATTTCATTGAGAATATCATTTGAAACAGCTTCTTTTGATTTTAATTCAAATGCTTTTTCATTCAAATTTTTATCAATAATAGTAATTTTATTTGTGTTTGAAGCAAAACCAGCACCTTTATCTTGCAAAGAATTTAAAATAATCATATCTAAATTTTTCCTTTTTAATTTTCTTTTTGCATTTTCAATTTCATTCTCAGTTTCCAAGGCAAAACCTACTAAAAATTGATGTTTTTTTACTTCTCCTAATGAAACTAAAATATCTTTGGTTGATTCCAGCTCAATAGATAACGCTGCATCTTTCTTTTTTATTTTCTGATGAGATACATTTTTTGGTTTGTAATCTGCAACAGCAGCAGCTAAAATAGCCATTTGAACTTCAGGAAAAAATTGATGCACAAATTTATACATTTCATCAGCAGAAACGACATCAATTCTATGAATCAAAGAATGTTTGATTTGCTCATGTGAAGGTCCTGAAATCAAAAAAACTTCAGCGCCTAAATTTGCAGCAGATTTTGCAATTTCAAAACCCATTTTTCCAGAGGAATAATTTCCTATAAAACGCACAGGATCAATAGCCTCATATGTTGGACCTGCGGTAATTAAAACTTTTTTTCCACACAAAGGTAACTTTGATAAAATATCATTTTCAATAAATAAAACGATATCTTCCGGTTCAGCCATTCTTCCTTCACCAACCAAACCACTTGCTAATTCCCCTGAAGTTGCAGGAATCATTCTATTCCCAAAACTTTGTAATTTTTGAAGATTTTCTTTGGTTGAATAATGTTTGTACATGTCTAAATCCATTGCTGGTGCAAAATAAACTGGACATTTTGCTGATAAATAAGTTGCCAACACCAAATTATCGCAAGTACCATTTGCCATTTTTGACAAGGTATTTGCAGTTGCTGGGGCAATTAAAAAGTAATCAGCCCATAACCCCAATTCAACATGATTATTCCACAATTCATTCTCATTTTCTGTATCATAAAATTGGGAATGCACAGGATTTTTAGAGAGTGTAGAAAGTGTGAGAGGTGTTATAAAATCTTTGGAGGCAGGAGTCATAATAACTTTGACTTCTGCACCTAATTTTATAAATAATCGAACTAAATTTGCTGATTTATAAGCGGCAATTCCTGCAGTAATGCCTAAAAGAATTTTTTTTCCGCTTAAAATAGACATTATTCCGAATCTGGAGTTCTGTAGTAAACTTTACCTTTTAACCATTCTTCAACAGCTAAAGCAGTTGGTTTCGGCAAACGCTCATAAAATTTAGAAACTTCAATTTGCTCTTTATTTTCGAAAACTTCTTCTAAGCTATCATTAAAAGTAGCAAACTCTTCCAACTTTTCAACCAATTCAATTTTTAAATCAGAATTTATTTGTTCAGCTCTTTTTGCAATAATTGCAATCGCTTCATAAATATTATGAGTTGGTGCTTCAAGTTCATTTTTGTCATAAGTAATAGTACTTATAGCAGCTTTTGTGTCTTTATAATCCATTTTTTTTAATTTCTATTTTGAATCTTCTAATTCTTTTGAGTTCTCGATAAGAATGTTTATTCTATCTTTTTCTTTATTAAGAGTTGCGTAAATTTTTTTTGCTTCCTCTAAATATTTTGATTCAGGATAATTCCTTATTAATTTTTCATGCGCTTCTAATGCATCTTTTATCCGTTCAGGTTTTCTTCTGTCATAACTTTTCAAAACAAAATCATGAGCTGCTTTTAATCTGTACAATAATGCTTCTTCTTTAAATTCTGAACCTAAATAATCTGATAATAAATTGTCAAAAGCTTGGATAGCAGCTTTGTAATTTCTCATGTCATAATCAGCAGTTGTGTAATAAGTCTTTGCTATTTCAAAATATTTTTTCTGAAGTTTGTAACGCAATTCTTTGTAATGCTGATTTGCTTCGTCAATCTTTTCAGAAGTTGGGAAGGTATTTATAAAACTCTGAAATGCTTCTAAAGCTTTATTAGTATCTGTTGGGTCTTTGCTAAATTCAGGAGACGCTAATTTATAACTCAGTGCGGAGGCAAATGAAGCTTCTTCTAGTTTTGAGCTTGAAGGATAATTTTTGGCAAAACGATCAAAATAATATCCAGCAATTGTATAGTTTTTTTCGTTAAAATTTGATTGAGCAACCATAAATTGGATTCTTTCCATTTGTGGTTTTCCTCTATAAGCAGGAGTGATTTTTTCAAACAAACGAATGGCTTTTCCGTACTTTTTTATTTCGTACATTTTTACAGCCATTTTATATTGATCTTCAACAGTTCCCTTATTAAGCACTTTTTGATACTCTCCACAAGAGAATAACAAAAAACTTAGGAATGCTAAGAGCATTAAATTTTTAATTTTTTGCATTCAGCAAAATTATGAATTAAAGTTGGATTAGTAAAATGATTTTTTTTGCTTAGAAAAAAACAATTTCAAGAGCAAAAACAATAATTATTAATGATTAAAAACAAATTTATTATAAGCCAAAATTACAACTTTGATAAGAAGAAAACTCTTAAAAAAGTTGTAATTTTATATATAAAAAGTACTTAAAACTAGAAATTTGCTACGAAATTTGCTATTTTAGAATGTAAATTATCAGTTGCTTTTACCAATGGCAAACGAACTGTACTTGCACAAATATTCAATTCTTGCAAAACTGCTTTGATTCCTGCTGGATTATTTTCTTCAAAAATATAATTGATAATATCCATCATTTTGTAATGAATTTCATACGCTTCTTTGTTTTTTCCTTCCAATCCAAGTCGAATCATTTTCGAAAATTCGCCCGGAAAAGCTTGCCCAATTACAGAAATAACTCCTGAACCTCCAGCTAAGGTAACGCCCAAAGCCAAATCGTCATCACCAGAAATGATTAAAAAATCTTTAGGTTTGTCTTTTAAAAGTGTATAATATTGTTGCTGATTGTTCCCAGCTTCTTTCACAGCAACCACATTTTTGAAATCATTTGCCAAACGTAAAGTAGTTCCTGGTTCCATATTTCTGGCTGTTCTTCCTGGAACATTGTATAAAATAATTGACATTTCTGTAGCTTCAGCAATTGCTTTATAATGCTGATAAAAACCTTCTTGAGTTGGTTTGCTGTAGTATGGAGCTACAGATAAAATTCCGTCAATTTCAGATAAATCTCTAGATTTTAATTCCTTAACAACCTCTACAGTATTATTTCCTCCAATACCTAAAACCAAAGGAACTCTTTTATTATTAGTTTTTACAACCACATCAATAATCAATTCTTTTTCTTCTCTAGAAATAGTAGCGCTTTCTCCGGTTGTACCAATGATAACTAGATAATTAGTTCCGTTTTCAATATTAAAATCCACCAACTTTTTAAGTGCTTCAACATCAATTGAAAAATCTTCTTTAAAAGGCGTTACCAAAGCAACTCCCAAACCAATAAATTTTTGCATTATTCTTAAAAATTTGATTTACAAAATTACAATTTTAAAATGGATGAAATCTTTTAAAAAAATATTCTTGAGAAGAATACACAACTTTTTAAATGTCGTTTAATTTTTAATTTTATTCAAAAGAATAAGATACTTTTTTAGTTCAATTAAAAAGTTTTTAATATTACTTGGAATTTCGACAATTTCCATATCATATAATTTTTGGTTTACTTCTGAAATTCCAACTTTGAAAGTTGCTTTTGAATGCAAAACAGCTGATTCTATAAAAGTGTTTTTTTTGTTGAAATATCCAATTAATAAATCAAAAGGTTCTTCTAAAAATCTTAACAATTCTGTTTGTTGGATTTCTCCTTGCCAATTAAAAGATTTATCAGAAAAATGATTTAATGAAGATTTGTATTTTTTATTAACATCCAAGAAACTAAAAAATTTCACATTTTGAACCTTCAAAATTTTCTCAACCTCTTCTTGAATGTTTCCCCATTTTGAAAGGCTTTGAGAAGTAATCACGCCAACAGTTTTGATTTCGTTTTGAGAGATCACTCTCGATTTTTCTTTTTCAATTAAAAGATTATCGAATTTTTTTTTGGTTATGATTTTTTTTATGAGACTGATAAAAACGTTTTTTAATGTTTGGATCGTAAAAATACTATTTATTTGTTTTAATTTCCAACAAAATGAATTGATTTAATTGTTTTCCAAATGTTTGGAAATTATCATCCGCAACCAAAATTAAGGATTGATTTCCGTTTTTAAGTTTTGGCCCTAATGTAATTCCTTCGAGATTATCAATAATTCCGTTCTTTAAAAAATCTTTTATTGATTCAAAATTAAACAACAATTTCTTTTTCAAAGGCAAAAAAACAGTCTCTTTTAATGACGAAATTTCCAAAATATCTGTAGTCTTTTCATCAATAAACGCCTCAAAGATTTTGATGGTATTTCCTTTACTTCCGTAGTTATTTTGATACGATCTTTCTACGATGAGAAAATGATTTTTTTGAAGTTCTAAAATGGCAGTTGCCCCATTTATATTTTGATTTCCTTTGTAAGGTTTTGGAATTTTTTCCAATTGATAAGCAAATTGTTTGGTTGCAACTTTTAATTTTTTATCAAAATACGTAATTCGAATTGGTGATGACTGCTTTTCAAAAGTTGCGTGCTCACCATCAAAAGAAAGTGGACTTTCCATAGCAACCCAAAAACCAAGATTGTCAACACTTTGGGATAAACCTTCGAAAACTGCATTGTGTTTAATTGCTTCAATATTTGAAAATGATTTTGGCAATTGTAATTGTTCAATAAATTTTCCATTTTCATCCACCGAAAAAATAGTTGGCATTTTTCCTTTTCTAATAGAACCTTCACTTACTAAATGAATTTCATTGGTTTTTTCATCTACAAAAATGGATTCTAAATCGAGTTCATTTTCTTTATAAAAAGCAGTATTTGAATCGTTTAAAAGAATGGTTTTAGTAAAATCAACGCTTTTAATGCTGTCATTTTTAATGTTAATTGCTGCAGTTACAATTCTAGGATTTTTAGCATCATCAATCACAAAAAAGTATTCATTATTCA
Organism: Flavobacteriaceae bacterium UBA2540; assembly: GCA_002340765.1. Lineage (GTDB taxonomy): Bacteria > Bacteroidota > Bacteroidia > Flavobacteriales > Flavobacteriaceae > Polaribacter. Next base: position 21,743 of record DDMS01000026.1, read on the forward strand.
CAAAATCTATTCCTGATAAACCTCCAATTGTTTGATGTTGAAATTGCAAAGAATCTGGAATTACGTATTCGTTTAAATAATTTATGGAGATATTTTTCTTTGAAATACAAGAATTTATCAATAGTAAAATTACTAAAAAAATTAATTTTTTCATTTTCAGAAAGTTTTCACAAAGGTATTTTTTCTGATTTTAAAAACTAAAAATAAATCAACAAAAAAAGACCTCATATGTTTTCAAAACCTATGAGGTCTTTCAATAAATCTCTAAAATCTAAATCTTTATTCGATTATCTTCAGATTGTGTATCAATCAATTTATTGTAAGGATCTACACCAACTTCTGTTGGTTTTTTATCTAAGATAATGCTGATTTTATTAAAAATTTTTGTGATTTTATGTTTCTGTAAATAGAGTTCTTTTGTAGTCTTTTTGCCATTTATAGTTTCCTCCATAAAAATTCCGATATCAATATAATCTTTCAATGGAACAGATAAAATGGGTTTTTTCATTTTATCATTTTTATATGTCAACGTGTCTCCCACATTTTCTCCATAATAGATTTTACCCTGATCATCATTTCTATATTTTGATACTTCAAACTCAATATCTACTTGGTATTTTCCATTGTCTAATTTTTTTGAAGTAGCTTTTTTAACACTATTTCTATACAAAGTAATCGTTTCAAACATGTCATGAATTACGTATTGCAAAGAATCTGGAGTGACTTCTTTAATATGATTTACCATGTCAATAGAGGTTGTGTAAGGCGGATTTTGAAACTGTACTTTTCCAATATATTTTTTCAAAGCCTTGTTCAGATTTTTCTCTCCAATATAATCACTCAAAGCATACAAAACCATGGACCCTTTTTGATAATGAATATATCCTTGACCATCATTATATATCAATGGATTTTCGCGTTTTGTTTCAAATGTTCTTGACAATAAATAATCATCCAAGGCTTTCTTTAAAAATGTACGCATTTTTTCTTTTCCTTGTTGATGTTCCAACACTTTCAAAGAAACATATTCTGACATACTTTCGGACATCATTGTTGCCCCTAAAACATCTGCACCAATTACTTGATGTGCCCACCATTGATGCGCTACTTCATGAACTGTTACTGCAAAAGGATAATCAACTCCTTCGTCGTTTTTATCATCAACAGCTGCAATAAATCCAATTCCTTCCGAAAATGGAATGGTGTTTGGAAATGATTGAGCAAAAGTTCCTGCTGTTTTTGGAAACTCAATAATTCTGGCTTGTTTGTGTTGATATGGACTGAAATTTTTAGAATTATAATCCAAAGAAGCTTTCATTCCTTTCATCATTCTATCTAAATTGAAGGTATGTGGTTTGTGATAATAAATTTCCAAACTGATGCCCTTATACATTTCTTTTTTCACTTCATATCTTGCTGAATTGAATGCGTAAAAATTCAAGATTTTTGAATCCATTTTATAATGAAAAAATCTTCTGTCACCTTCTATCCATTCTTCTTGCAAATATCCTGGAGCAATAGCGATTTGTTCTTTGGATGTTGAAACTGTAGCTTCAAAATCAATCCAATCAGCATCTTTTGAAATGTAGGTATTTCCTAAGGCAGTTAAATCTGAAGGATGAGGACGCAAATCATTTTTAGGTAAACCGTATTTTTTTCGAGTTTGATTATCCGTTAATTCGCCATTTGAAGAATAACCCAAAGAAGGAAATATCGAAAAATTATTAATAAAAGTTCCATTTTCTATTACGGGAGATTTTCGTCTATAAGTGGTATTTCTATCACTTTGCACGGTAACTATCAAATTCAAACTATCTCCAGGCATGATTTTATTTTCGAAAAAATAAATATCAAAATTATGAGTGGTGTCCTCAGAAACTAGCTTATTAGGCTTGTTAAAAACGAAGGTGCTTTTTAATGAATTATGATTTAAAAATACACTATCAATAGATTTATCAGTTTTATTGACCATCGTAAAAATGGCAGTTGCATCAAAAAATCGTTCTTTGGGATAGATATTCATTTTTGTTTTTACGCCAACAATTCTTGGTTGTGAGTAATTTTCATATTTCTTATATTTTTTCTCCCATTCAACACTTCTCATTTCAAATTCTTTGGAAGAAGTTCGTTTACTTTTTGTACCTGTTTCTTGATAAATGGAATATCCTAACCCTAAAAAAGCACTAAAAAAAATGACAAACCCAACTACATAAACTCCTTTTAATCTGGAGTTTGCAATTTGAATTCTTTCTTTGAATGAATTTGGAACTCCTCTAACCCAAAACAATGCTGAAATAATTAACAAGGTAATTCCACATAAAACCCAATACAATTTATAGACTAAAAATGGCGTTAAAAATCCGTATTTATTCATATCGGAATAATCATATCCTGGACCTTCATTGTATTTAAAAATTTCTTGTTCAATTCCTGCCAATGATAAAAACGGAATTCCAATAGAAAGAACCAATAATAAAAACAAGCCCAAATAGGGATTTCCAATCAACGTTTGAATGAAAATTGCGAGCATAGCCCAGATAAAATAATTGAGAAATTCTAACAAAAATAATTCTACAATATAGTGTCCAAATTCAAAAGTATAGTAGTCTTTATAGATTTGAAATAAGATTCCGGAAATCATAATCATCGCTAGCAAAACCAATTGCATTTTTACCAAAGCAATCACTTTTGAAAACAATAATGTCCAATTTGGAATAGGGGTTGCATCTACCAAATGATTCAAATTGGAAATTTTTGCTCTATTTATAAGCATTCCTGAATACAAAAAAGTACAAATAATGATGGATAAAGAGAAAACGTTTCCAATATTCAACATTTTCCAAGTAACTGGTAATGTGGGCGTTCCAAAAATATCGCCAATTTGAGATAAACCAACAACCATCAAAACCAAACCTACTAATACAATTGAGATAAAAGGCCAACTTTTGATAATATATTTAAAATCGATATTGGACAATTTCCAAAGTGTTTTTAAATTTTGAAAAAATGAAAAATCGTACGAAACTTTGGGTAAAGAAATTCTGGTAATTCCACTGAAATTCGTTTTTGTAACTCTTTCTGCTTTCGGTTTTCTAAAAGAAAATGACATTGCATTTTGACTAAAAGCAAAAAAACGAAATACCAATCCAAAAACCAAACTTGCAATTGCCAACCATAACAAACGATTGTAAACAATCATTTCTTTGATAGGAATTTGCATTTCATTCTGCTCAGAAGGTGTCCAATATTTGGTATAATAATTCACAGAAGCCGCTCCAAAGGGATCTAAAATTGCTAATAAACCTCTCTGTTCTGGTTCAGAAAGTGAACTTTCTAAAACACCTTGCATAAAAAGCAATACAATTACAGTAATAAATCCTGCAGCAATATTTCTAGAAAAAGTAACCACTGCAAAAACAATGGCACCAAAAAATAAAATATTAGGTAAAATAAAAACTAAATATGCCTGAAAATAGGTTGAAAGTTGCATTGGACCTACCAAATCAGCATTGGTTCCCGGAAAACGAAAACCTATCATCATTCCAATAACTATTGATAAAACAATTACGGTAACCACTAAAATTCCACTAAAAAACTTGGCAAATAAATAATTCGCTTTTGTAAAAGGATAAGAATATAAAATGGTGTGCATTTCACTTTTAAAATCTCTATGAATAGAAACTCCAATGATAGATGGAAATAAAAAGAAAATAAAAACAGTAAGACCGTTTAATAAATTATTCACTCCTATTGGTGAATTCACAATTCTTGAAGAGCCTGTTGTGGCAGTTACAGAATCAAAAAGACCCGAAGAAGCTGCTGATAAGAAGAAAGATAATAAGAAAAAAATGACCAAATAAATATAAAATGTAGGTTTATTAAACCAGTATTTTATTTCTTGTTTGAATATTGTTGAAAACATACGTTTAGATATTAGAAGTTAGATTTTAGAAGTTAGACAGTGAAACTTTGAGCTTTAAATGGTATTTTTTGTTTAAAAGTTTCTGTTGTTTCTATTGTTTCTGTTGTTCAGGTGAAATGATTATTCGTAACAATTTTTAACTTAAAACCCTTAAACCCGAGACCTTTAAACTACTTGAGCTGGTTCATCTTTTTTTAGCGCAATAAAATACACATCATCCAATTGAGGAGTAACTTCAACAAAATCATCTGAAGGTTTTTCTAAAGCATAAACTCTGATATTCAATGTATTATCTTGATTATAACTAGAAGACAAAATATCAAACAATTGTTGATTTTCCTCCAAATCTTCTCTTTTGATTATTTTTTTCCAAATTTTTCCTTCCAAAGCTTTTGTTGCCTCTTGTGGAGTGGTGTGATTTAGAATTGTTCCTCCATTCAAAATTGCCATTTCATTGCACAATTCTTTTACATCATCCACAATATGTGTAGAAAAAATAACAGTACAATTCGTTCCAACTTCACGTAAAACATTCAAAAAACGATGTCTTTCTGCTGGGTCTAAACCTGCAGTTGGTTCATCAACAATAATCAATTTTGGATTGTTTAAAAGCAATTGTGCAATACCAAAACGCTGTTTCATTCCACCAGAATAACCTGCCACATATTTTTTACGAACATCATATAAATTCGTAATTTCCAAAGCTTCTTTTACCAAAGCATTTCTTTCATTTTTATTCGAAACACCTTTTAATGTAGCAAAATAATTTAACAAATCGACTGCAGACATTTTTGGATACACCCCAAAAGATTGAGGCAAATACCCCAACACTTTTCTCAATGCCATTTTGTCCTCCAAAACATTGATATCTCCAAAATGAATTGAACCAGAATCAGGACTTTGCAAAGTAGCAATAGTTCTCATTAATGAAGATTTTCCAGCGCCATTTGGCCCTAATAAACCAAACATTCCAGTTCCGATTTCGATGCTTAAATTATCAATAGCTTTTACACCATTTGAATAGGTTTTTGTTAAATTTTTAATGACTAATTTCATTATGATGGATTTATAAATTTTTAAAATTTAGTTATTTGTGTAAAAATAGAGACTTTTGTTACAAATTTTAGAAATTATTTTAATGAATATGCTAGAAAATCGTTTTATTTTTGTACAAAATTTAAAATAACATATGTCAAATACATCAATACTCACTAAAAATTCAATCAAATTTTTAGAAAAATATCTAAATAACTCTGCTCCAACAGGTTATGAATGGGAAGGTCAAAAAATTTGGATGGAATACTTGAAACCTTATGTAGATTCTTTTATTACGGATACTTATGGAACTGCAGTTGGAATTATCAATCCTGATGCAAAATACAAAGTGGTCATTGAAGGTCATGCAGATGAAATTTCTTGGTATGTAAATTATATTTCTGATAAAGGACTGATTTATGTTGTCAGAAATGGCGGCAGTGATCACCAAATTGCACCTAGTAAAATTGTAAATATTCATATAAAAAATGGGATTATAAAAGGTGTTTTTGGATGGCCAGCCATTCATACAAGAGAGAGAGCCACTGAAGAATCTCCAAAACCTGAAAATATTTTTATTGATTGTGGTTGTGCTACAAAAGAAGAAGTTGAGAAATTAGGCGTTCATGTAGGTTGTGTCATTACGTATCCAGATACGTTCCACGTTTTGAATGGTAATAAATTTGTTTGCAGAGCTTTGGATAACAGAATGGGAGGTTTTATGATTGCTGAAGTGGCGCGTTTATTGAGAGAAAATAACATTACATTGCCTTTTGGATTGTATGTAACCAATTCTGTTCAGGAAGAAATTGGTTTGCGTGGTGCAGAAATGATTACACAAACCATCAAACCAAATGTGGCAATTGTTACTGATGTAACTCATGATACTACTACTCCAATGATTGATGTGAAAAAAACTGGACACCAAGAATTAGGAAAAGGTCCTGTAATTGCATATGCACCTGCAGTTCAACAAAAATTACGTGATTTAATCACTCAAACTGCTGAAGAAAATAATATTCCGTATCAAAGAAATGCCTTGTCAAGAGCCACAGGAACTGACACAGATGCTTTTGCCTATAGCAATGGTGGCGTAGCATCAGCATTGATTTCTTTGCCTTTGCGTTACATGCACACCACTGTTGAAATGGTTCATAGAGAAGATGTTGAAAACGTTATTAAAATGATTTATGAAACGTTATTAAAAATCAAAGGAGGAGAAACATTTTCTTATTTTGAATAAATAATTTAACTTTTTTAGACCTCAAAGGTTTTGAAAACCTGTGAGGTCTTGTTACAAAATAATGGACGAATTCATTGATATTTTAACTCCTGATGGAAAACCAACTGGGAAAATTGCTTTAAAATCGGAAGCGCACAAAAATGGTTGGTTTCATGCCACTGTTCATATTTGGTTACATACAATAGATGACAAAATTTTGTTGCAAAAAAGAGCAATGACCAAAAAAGTTTTTCCTGGTTTGTGGGATATTTCTGTTGCAGGACATATTGCTGCTGGCGAATGCATTTTAGATGCCGCCATTAGAGAAGTTTATGAAGAATTAGGATTGAAAATACAAAGTGAAGATTTGGTAAAAATTGACACACGAATTCACCAAGTTTCTCATGCAAATGGCATTCAAGATAATGAACATCATCATGTTTTTATCGCTGAATTAAAAGTTTCTATCGAAAGTTTATCCATTCAAAAAGAAGAAGTTGAGGGCGTTAAACTGTTTGATTTGGCTATTTTGAAAAATACAAAAAACCTCGAAAATGTGTTACTTCCGAAGTTTCATGAGTATTATTGTATGGTTTATGATACTATTATTAACAAAGTCTCATAAAAAATTAAAGTCTATTTTCAATTATTGATTGAATAACTTCAGGATTTAAAAGCGTACTTGTATCTCCCAAATTTGTCAATTCATTACTCACAATTTTTCGTAAAATTCTTCGCATAATTTTTCCTGAACGGGTTTTTGGAAGTGCATCAGTAAATTGAATTTTATCTAATTTTGCTATTGGTCCAATCTGCTCAGTGATAATTTGGTTGATTTCTTTTCGTAAATTTTCATGGTCTATTGTATCTCCTGTTTCTTTCAAAGTAACAAAACCATACAAGGCATTTCCTTTAATATCATGGGGAAAACCAACAATAGCAGATTCTGAAACTGCTGGATTTGTATTAATAGCATCTTCAATAGGTGCTGTTCCTAAATTGTGTCCCGAAACAATAATAACATCATCTACTCTACCAGTAATTCTGTAATAACCAACCTCATCACGCAAAGCGCCATCTCCTGTAAAATATTTATTTTCAAAAGCTGAAAAATAAGTTTCTTTATAACGCTGATGATTTCCCCAAATAGTTCTTGCAATTGAAGGCCAAGGAAATTTGATACACAATTTTCCATCAACCTGATTTGCATTAATTTCTTTGCCATTATCATCCATCAAACAAGGTTGAACTCCTATAAATGGAAGTGTTGCATAAGTAGGTTTTGTGGGTGTTGCAAAAGGAATAGGAGTTATCATAATTCCACCAGTTTCAGTTTGCCACCAAGTATCAACAATTGGTGCTTTTCTCTTACCAATATTATCATCATACCAATGCCAAGCCTCTTCGTTAATTGGTTCGCCAACAGTTCCTAAAACTTTGATGCTCGACAAATCAAAGTTATTAACAAAACCAACCCCTTCTTTTGCTAAAGCTCTAATGGCTGTTGGTGAAGTGTAAAACTGATTGACTTTATGTTTTTCGATAATTTGCCAAAATCTTCCATAATTTGGATAACTTGGAACACCTTCAAAAAGAACAGTTGTTGCGCCATTTGCTAAAGGTCCATAAACGATATAACTGTGCCCAGTGATCCAGCCAATATCAGCGGTACTCCAATAAATGTCTTCTTCACAATATTGAAAAACATTTTTGAAAGTATACGCTGTGTAAACCATATAGCCAGCTGTTGTGTGCACCATTCCTTTTGGCATTCCTGTGGAACCTGAAGTATATAAAATGAATAAAGGATCTTCAGCATCCATAATTTCTGGTTCACATTCTCTGGAAGCAGTCGCTAATAAAGGTGCTATCAAAAAATCTCTTCCAGACTTTAAAGTAATTGGTATGTTTGTTCTTTCAACAACCAAAACTGTTTCAACACAAGGACAACTTTCTAGAGCTTCATCAACAATACTTTTTAATTCGATTGATTTTGCACCACGAAAAGAACCATCAGAAGTGATGACCATTTTACAATCGCTGTCATTAATTCTGGTTAACAAAGCTATTGATGAAAAACCTGCAAAAACCACAGAGTGAATAGCGCCAATTCTTGCACAAGCCAACAACGAAACTACCAATTCAGGAATCATTGGTAAATAAATACAAACTCTATCTCCCTTTTTTATTCCCTTTGATTTCAGCACGTTAGCCATTTTATTGACATGCTCATGCAATTCATTATAACTGATAAGAAGTGCGCCTTCATCAGGATTGTTGGGTTCAAAAATGATGGCAGTTTTGTCTCCATTTATGTATAAATGACGATCGATACAATTTTCTGTGATGTTCAATTTTGCACCTTCAAACCATTTTACTTCTGGTTTCGAAAAATCCCAACTTAGAACATTATTCCATTTTTTTCTCCATAGAAAATGCTCTTCTGCAACTTCTTCCCAAAATAATTCTGGATTTCTTACTGATTTTCTATAAACTTGATAATATTCTTCAAGATGTTTAATGTGATAATTACTCATTATTTATTTTATTAATGTGTTGCGTTTCCAGCATCACTCGGAATTCTAATATTTTCAACTATTTTTTGAACCTTAATTGGAGGGGGAGGAGTAAATTTCGATATTACAATCGAAGTAATAAAATTTGCAAACATTGCAACTGTTCCAAAACCTTCTGGTGATATTCCAAACCACCAATCTTTTTCAGTTCCTCCACCAAACCAATCAAATTTGAATTTCATCATATAAAACAACATAAACAAAATTCCAAAAACCATTCCAACGATTGCACCTTCTTTGTTCATTCGTTTATCAAAAATTCCTAAAACAATTGCAGGAAAAAAAGATGCAGCTGCCAGTCCAAAAGCCAAAGCAACAGTTGCTGCAACAAAATCTGGAGGATTAATTCCAAAATAACCAGCAACACAAACAGCAACAACTGCTGATAATCTTGCAGCAATCAATTCGTTTTTCTCAGAAATTTTTGGATTAATCATTTTCTTTATCAAATCATGAGAAACAGACGAAGAAATTACTAAAAGTAATCCTGCAGCAGTTGATAAAGCAGCAGCCAAACCACCCGCAGCAACCAAAGCAATTACCCAATTTGGCAAGTTTGCAATTTCAGGATTTGCAAGCACCATAATGTCTTTATCAACAGTTAATTCGTTTTTTGAAGTATCCGAAAAATATTGAACTTTTCCGTCAGCATTTTTATCTTCTAAAGAAATCAATCCTGTTTTTTCCCAATTTTTAAACCAATCAGGGAGTTTGTCAATTTCTTTGTTACTCACTGTTTCAATCAAATTCGTTCTTGAAAAAACGGCAATTGCAGGAGCTGTTGTATATAAAATTGCAATAAATAATAATGCCCAACCAGCAGATTTTCTTGCGTCAGAAACTTTTTTTACCGTAAAAAAACGAACAATAACATGAGGTAAACCTGCTGTTCCTAACATTAAAGCTGCTGTAATAAAAAATATATCTAAGGTAGATTTACCTCCTGATGTGTATGATGCAAATCCTAAATCTCTGTGTAAACCATCTAATTTATCTAACAAATAAACGCCATTTTCATCCATTCCACCAAAACCTAATTGTGGTATTGGATTTCCAGTCATTTGAATAGAAATAAAAATTGCGGGAACCATATATGCAAAAATTAACACACAATATTGAGCAACTTGTGTGTAAGTAATTCCTTTCATTCCGCCTAAAACTGCATAAAAAAGAACAATAATCATCCCAATAATAACACCTGTATTGATATCAACTTCAAGAAACCTTGAAAAAACCAATCCAACTCCTCTCATTTGACCAGCAACATAGGTAAATGAAACTAAAAGTGCACAAAAAACAGCCACACTTCTTGCTATGTTAGAATAATAGCGATCACCAATGAAATCTGGCACTGTGAACTTTCCAAATTTTCTTAAATATGGAGCCAACAATAATGCTAGTAACACATAACCACCAGTCCAACCCATTAAATAAACAGAGCCATCATATCCACTAAATGATATAATTCCTGCCATTGAAAGAAATGATGCAGCAGACATCCAATCTGCAGCTGTAGCTAATCCGTTTGCTAAAGGTGAAACCCCACCTCCAGCAACATAAAATTCTTTAGTTGAGCCAGCTCTTGTCCAAATTGCGATACCTATATATATAGCAAATGTAATTCCTACGATAATCCAAGTCCAAAACTGTAAATCCATATTAAAATATTTCTAGTTTATTTATCAAAACCAAATTTCTTATCCAAACGATTCATTAGAAGTACATAAACGAAAATCAAAATAACAAATACATATATTGATCCTTGCTGAGCGAACCAGAATCCTAATTTAAATCCACCAATTCTTATTGTGTTTAACTCATCAACTAAAAGAATTCCGAATACAAAAGAAACCAAAAACCAAATTGATAATAATATTGACAAATACTTTAGATTTATTTTCCAGTATTTCTTTTTAAATGATTCCATAATTCAAATATTTTGAAAATTTACTTATTTTTAACAGATTTTAAATATAAAGGTTTTTTTTGATTTTAGATACTTTCATAGAGTTTTGGTACGTTATTTTTCTATTCCTTATAGTAGCAATACTTTACGCTTCTGCAGGTTTTGGTGGGGGATCAAGTTATTTAGCTATTTTGGCATTGACAGGATTAGCATATACAGAAATAAGAGCAATTTCAATACTATGTAATATTTTAGTGGTGAGTGGAAATGTTTTATTTTATTATCAAAAGAAAAGTTTTGATTTTAAAAAAATCATTCCTTTGGTAATTTTGAGTGTCCCTCTGGCATATTTAGGTGGATATATAAAAATAACTCAAAGTATATTCTTTATTTTATTTGGATTTACACTTCTTTTTGCGGCAATTACTATGTGGATTTCAAATAAAATTCTTTCAGATCATGAAATATCAACCAAACCAAACTTAAAAAAAAATCTATTTTATGGCGGTTTTATTGGTTTTATTTCTGGAATGGTTGGAATTGGTGGTGGCATCTTTTTAGCACCTTTATTACATCTAACAAATTGGGATACTCCAAAAAAAATTGCAGCTACTGCAAGTATATTCATTTTGTTAAATTCATTGGCTGGTTTTGGGGGACAAATTTCAAATCCTGATTTCTCAATAAATTGGAATTTGACTTTTATTTTACTTGTTTCGGTTTTTATTGGTGGTCAAGTTGGCATCAGAATTAGTTCAAAATTCTTCACTCCTATTTTTATGAAAAGAGCAACTGCAATTTTAATCGCTTTTGTGAGTCTTAGAATTCTATGGAAATATCTCTTTTGAATAACTTTTTGTTTTGTTTAACATTTTTAACTTTTAATTAAACATTTTGTATGTTTTTAAGCCCTAAATTTGTTTCGAACTTAAAAATAATAAAATGAACATTCAAAAATTTATTCCAGCTTTATTTATTGGAGCAATTTCGTTTTCAACAATTGCAAACACAACAAATCCTGACAAGGATAAAAAAGAAACTGTAAAAATCACTACTCAAGAAACAATTGTAGGAGTTGCTGCAGGAAATGAAAACTTTTCAACATTAGTGGCAGCTGTTAAAGCAGCAGGTTTGGTTGACGTATTAAATAGTGATGGTCCATTTACTGTTTTTGCTCCTACAAACGATGCCTTTGGAAAATTACCAGAAGGAACAATAGCTACATTATTGAAAGCAGAAAATAAAGAATTATTGACTGCAATATTAACTTACCACGTTGTTATAGGCAAATTTGTTGCAGCTGATGTATTAGCAGCAATTAAGAAAAATAAAGGAAAATTTGTCATTAAAACTGTACAAGGAAATAATTTAACAGCATCATTAAAAGATGGAAAAGTAATTATAACTGATGCGAAAGGAAACGTTTCAACAGTAGTAATTGCTGATGTAGCCGCTTCAAATGGAGTAATTCATGCAATTGACACGGTTGTAATGCCAAATTAATTTGTTTACTATTTTTAACATTTTATTAAACATTTATTTTACATCTTTATAATGTGTAAAATAATAATAAAATTAAAATAACACTTCTCCTAGTAATTTGCAGAAATGCGAAAGTTTAAAGAAGTTTTTTGGTTGATTGATTGAAACCGCTACTTTTAGTAGCGGTTTTATTATTTAATGAAAGTATCTTGTACTCTTTGAATGCAAATTTGAATAATTCTTTTATTAAATTCTGATGCATTTTCTTGATAAATTTGCAATTCTTCAGATGAAAAATGACCAATAATTACACCGAGTATTAAATATTTAAAATTCAAATCCTTCAAGAAAATTGATTTGGCCTTGGCGCGTCTTTTAGATATATTGATTGTATTAAAATCAATTTTTCTTTTTGATAAATACCCTTGAAACAATCCAAAAATGAACTCATCTTGCATTTTAATAATTGGACGCAAACTTGCATTTTGAAATTTTTCAAAATCCAAAGTATTTTCATTGACAATATAACTAATAATTGGTCTTTCTTTATTCATTTTCTTGTAATTTTTTTAATTCAATTTGATAATCATATTGCAAATCTTCATGCAATTTTTCAATCGCTTTTTTAGCCATTTTTATTTGAGAAAAAAACATATTTTCCAAACGCTGACTTTGCTGCATTGAAGGTTTCATTTCCTTTAGGTTTTTACAAAAATGCAATAACAACTCAACTTCAGTTTCTTTTTTCCTTGAATATCGAATGTATTTTTTCGTTTGTGTCAAAATTTTTCGAACTGATTTTCTGATGAAAAAAAAATTTTTGGTTTTAATTTCAGCAAATTGAACAGCCATCTGAAATTTTACTGATTCAACATATGATTCTTCATTATGAAACTCAAACAACAAATACGTCAATAATTCCTTATTTTCTTTTTTGAATTTTGACAAATGTAAACACAGGTCTTTCAATTCATTAGCTGATTTATAAGATAACTCGTCTTTGAGTTGTTTGAGGGTTACTGTTTTCATTTAGAAAGGAAATCCAAGACATTTTTTTCGATTCTGGCCATCACATTTTCTGTAGATGCTTTTACAAATTTTTCTCCAGTGATTTGTTCATACAACTCAATATATCTATTTGATATTTCTTCAATTTTTTCATCAGACATTTCAGGAATTTGTTGCCCTTCTTTTCCTTGAAATCCTTTTTCAATCAACCATTGACGAACAAATTCTTTCGATAATTGTTTTTGAGTTTCTCCTTTTTGTTGTCTTTCTTGATAACCATCTGCATAAAAATAACGTGAAGAATCTGGAGTGTGAATTTCGTCAATCAATACAATTTTTCCGTCTTTGGTTTTTCCAAATTCATATTTAGTATCCACTAAAATAAGTCCTCTTTTTGAGGCAATTTCTGTTCCTCTTTGGAATAATTTTCGTGTATAATCCTCTAAAACTATATAATCTTCCTCAGCAACAATTCCTTTGGATAAAATATCTTCTCTTGAAATGTCTTCATCATGTTCACCATTGTCAGCTTTGGTTGATGGAGTAATTATTGGTCCCAAAATTTCAGGAGAAAATTTGTCATTTTCTTTCATTCCATCAGGAATTTTTACGCCACAAAGTATTTTTTTTCCTGCTTTGTACTCACGCGCAGCATGTCCAGATAAATAACCACGAATGACCATTTCAACTTTAAAAGGCTGACACAAATGACCAATTGCTACATTTTCATCAGGAGTAGCCATCAACCAATTTGGAACAATATCTACTGTGTCATTCATCATCTTAGTTGCTATTTGATTTAATATCTGACCTTTAAATGGAATTTGACGTGGCATAATCACATCAAAAGCTGATAATCTATCAGTTGCAATCATCACTAAAAGTTCATCATTGATGTTATAAACTTCTCGAACTTTGCCTTTATAAACCGATTTTAATTTTGGAAATTGAAAGTTGGTTTGGTTAATTGTATTCATAAAATGATGGTTTTTTTTTGCAAAAATAGGATTAATTTTTATGACAGTAAACAGAGAGGACTTCGTTTTATAGACTTAAATCTAACTATAAAATATCCAAAAACTCCAAAATCACAGACAATTTAAAAATAATTTTTACTAATTGTTCAGAAAAAAATCCTGTTACTTTAAAATTAAAAAATATTATTCAGGTTCAATACTTTTATATGCATGAATGATTTTTTTCACTAAACGATGCCTCACAACATCTTTATCATCCAAATAAACGTGTGCAATTCCTTCAATATCTTTCAGAGCTAAAACTGCTTCTTTTAAACCTGAAATTTGTTTTCTTGGTAGGTCTATTTGTCCAGGATCACCAGTTATAATAAACTTTGCGTGCATTCCCATTCTTGTTAAAAACATTTTCATTTGACCATGAGTGGTGTTTTGAGCTTCATCCAAAATTACAAAAGCATTATCCAAAGTTCTTCCTCTCATAAATGCCAATGGTGCAATCTGAATAATACCCTTTTCGATATAAGATTCCAATCTTTCATAAGGAATCATATCGCGCAAAGCATCATATAAAGGTTGCATATAAGGATCTAATTTTTCCTTTAAATCTCCGGGAAGAAATCCTAAATTTTCACCAGATTCAACAGCTGGTCTTGTTAATATAATACGCTTTACTTCTTTTTCTTTCAATGCCTTCACTGCTAAAGCAACAGCAGTATATGTTTTTCCAGTTCCTGCAGGACCAACAGCAAAAAGCATGTCATTTTTAGCCATCAAAGTCACCATTTTTCGCTGGTTTTCAGTTTGTGGTTTAATCAATTTTCCATTGACACCGTGAATTAAAACATCTTTTATGTTTTCTATTGAAGACGTTTTTGTTTCTTCGCCGTTAGAAGTTAAAATTCGTTCAATACTATTTTCATCCAACTTATTATAGCGATTAAAATATTTAATCAAACGTTCTAAACGAGTTTCAAATTCATCTAAAATTTCGGCTTCACCATAAATTTTCAGTTTTGGACCTCTTGCAACAATTTTAATCTTTGGAAAGTACTTTTTTAATTGTTCAATAGTGCTATTGTGTTCGCCAAAAAAATCTTTTGGACTTATTTCCGTTAACTCTATAATTCTCTCGTTCAAATGATTTGATTTTAGATTAATTTGGATTAGAATTTAGTATTTAAAATTAGTAATAAAAACTTCTAATTTTTAGTAGATTTGCATTAAATAGTTAACAACTTTTACAAATTTAATTAACAACAAAAATAAAGTATGTCTTTTATCACATTAACTTCGGATTTTGGAACTAAAGACCACTCTGTTGCTGCAGTAAAAGGTGCTATTTTATCACAACTCCCAGAAGCAAAAATCATTGATATTTCTCATGAAATTTCACCTTTTAATATTCCTGAAACTGCTTATATATTAAAAAATTCTTACAAAAGCTTCCCGAAAGGAACCATCCACATTGTTGGTGTTGATGCTGAGTTAAGTGTTCATAATAAGCACATTGCCTTAGAACTTGATGGTCATTTTTTCGTTTGCCCAGATAATGGTTTAATCTCAATGATTGCCTCTGAAATTCAACCTTCAAAAATTGTAGAAATCAATATTCACGATCGAATTGAAACAAGTTTTCCTGTTCTAGATGTATTTGTAAATGCTGCTTGTTTTATTGCAAGAGGGGGAAATCTTAGTGTAATTGGAAAAGAAATCAAAGAATTTAAAAAAATTACTGAAATTCAACCAAAAGTAAATCATCAGCAAAACCAAATTATTGGGGGCGTTTTATATATTGACAATTATGGAAATGTCATCACGAATATCAGCAAAAAAATGTTTCAAGACATCGGGAAGAATAGAAATTTTACAGTAAGAACCATGAGGCTTTCTTTTAATAAAATATTTAATAAATACAATGAAATTACTGGAGATCTACCTTATGGCTCCTCCACTTTTGAAGGAAATAAATTGGTTTTATTTAATTCAGCAGGATATTTAGAAATTTCCATTTACAGAAGTAGTATTAACACTGTTGGAGGTGCATCAACTTTATTGGGATTAGAATATCGAGATAGAGTAACTATCGATTTCATCTCAGATTCTAAACTAGCTTTTTCAACTTTATCTTAAAAACATGTTTGTAAGAATTGTAAAAATGAGTTTTCACTTAAAATTTATTCCTGAATTTCTTAAAATGTTTGATGAAAAAAAAACACTTATAAAAAGTTCAAAGGGATGTTTAATGCTTGAATTGTACCAAGACAAATCAAATCCAGAAATATTTTTCACCTATTCACATTGGGAAAATGATAATGATTTAGAAAATTATCGAAATTCAACTTTATTTCAAGAAACTTGGACGCAAACCAAAACATATTTTAATGATAAACCACATGCTTGGAGTGTTGATAAATTAGCTTTTCATTAATGTAACAATATATCAATGAATTAATAAAATAATTTACCAAAAACCATCAAACAAAAACTAAAAACTAAAAACCATCAACCAAAAACCATGTACGCCATTTTAAAAAAAGAATTCAATTCGTTTTTTTCATCACCAATTGCTTATTTAGTAATCGGTTTTTTCTTGTTAATTAACGGATTGTTTTTATGGTTTTTTAATGATGATTTCAATATTTTAAATGCTGGATTTGCTGATGTTTCTCCCTTTTTTTATTTAACGCCTTGGGTTTTTCTTTTTTTAATTCCTGCAATTACTATGAAAAGTTTTGCTGATGAATTGAACAATGGAACTATCGAAATTCTAAAAACAAAACCGCTTTCTGATTGGAAAATTGTGATGGGCAAGTTTTGGGCTTCATTATTATTGACAATCATTACGATTTTACCAACTTTATCCTATGTCTTCACAGTTTATCAACTCGGAAATCCTATTGGAAATATCGATTTTGGAAGCACAATTGGTTCTTATATTGGAATTCTTTTTTTAGCAGCAACCTACACATCAGTTGGATTATTTACGTCAACATTGTCAAAAAATCAAATTATCTCTTTTATTTTGGGCGTATTTATCACTTTTTTTCTCTTTTATGGTTTTGATGCCATTTCAACCTCTTCTGGAAATAACAGCTTCTGGATTCAAAAAATCGGAATCAATGAGCATTTTAAAAGTATTTCAAGAGGCGTTATTGACACTAGAGATTTGGTTTATTTTGTGAGTGTAACAACTTTCTTTTTATTCATCACTAAAATCTGTTTAGAAAATGACTAAAAAGCTGAAAAATACTGCCCTTTTAGCAACCATAATTATTGTATTAAACTTTGTAAGTCAACATTTTTACAAACGTTTTGATTTGACGTCTGACAAGCGATTTACACTTTCAAATAACACAAAAAACATACTTTCATCCATCAATAAATCAGTATATATCACTGTTTATTTAGAGGGTGATTTCCCCTCTGAATTCAAGCGTTTACAGGTTGAAACTAGACAATTTTTAGAAGAACTTTCCGCAGAGAATTCAAATATAAAAATCCAATTTGAAAATCCTGAAGATCGACGTGAAGAGTTGATAAAAAAAGGAATGATGCCAAGCCAATTAACGTTTCAAGAAGAAGGAAAACTTTCAAAAGCCATCATTTTTCCTTGGGCTGAAATCAACTTTGAAGAAAAAACAAACTTAGTTTCTTTGTTTCCAAATGCGATTGCAGTTTCACAAGATCAACAATTGGAGAAAGCAATTGAGAATTTGGACTACAGTTTTAGCAACGCAATTCATTCAATTTTAGAGAAAAAAAATAAAAAAATTGCAATTATTGATGGAAATGGTGAATTGCAAGACATTTTTCAATACAGTTATTTGAGTGAAGTTGCAAAAAAATATAAGATGGCAAAATTTACGCTAGATTCTGTGGCAACTAATGCACCTCAAACTTTGCAAGATTTAACCACTTTTGATTTAGCAATTATTGCAAAACCTACAGAACAATTTACTGAAAATGAGAAGTTTGTAATTGACCAATTTATTACGAATGGAGGAAAAACTTTGTGGATGATTGATAATGTGCAAGCGGATCAAGACAGTCTTTATAATGGCGGAAAAATGTTAGCATATCCAAGAGATTTGAACTTGACTGATTTATTATTCTCCTACGGAATTCGAATCAATAATAGTTTAATTAAAGATTTGTACTCAGCAAAAATACCTTTGGCAACTGGAAATATTGGCAATCAACCTCAATTTCAAAATTTTGATTGGTTTTTTCATCCTTTGGTTAATGGAAATCCAAATCACGCTATTACAAAAAACTTAATTCCTATTCGTTTACAGTTTGCAAATCAAATAGATATCTTAAAAAATAACATCAAAAAAACAGCTTTATTACAAAGTTCAATTTTGACAAAAAAAGTAGGAACACCAACAATTATTGATTTGCAATCAATTGCAGAAAAACCTCAGGAAATTGATTATAAAGATGGAAATCAATTATTTGCAGTTTTGTTAGAAGGCAATTTTAATTCAGGGTATAAAAACAGAATAAAGCCATTTAAAACGCCACTGTTCAGGGAAAATTCAATGAATAACAAAATGATTGTAATTGCTGATGGGGATATAGGAAAAAATCAAGTTTTAAAAGGAAAACCTTTCGATTTGGCAAGAGATAAATGGACAAATCAAGAATTTGGAAATAAGGATTTTTTATTGAATTCAATCGATTATTTATTGGATGATGTTGGATTGATGCAATTGCGAAACAAAACTATAAAAATTGCAAAATTAGACCAACAAAAAGCCCATAGAGATAGAGCTTTTTGGCAGTTTTTTAATATGATTTTACCTTTGATTTTATTATTTGCTTTTGGAATTGTTTTTAATTATTTAAGGAGAAAAAGGTTTGGATGATCGTTGTTAGTTGTTAGTTTTTAATTTTTAATTTTTAATTTTTGTAAGTTCAACTCATA
>DDMS01000003.1:0-3384 GCA_002340765.1 Flavobacteriaceae bacterium UBA2540
CCAAAAGCAATCGCTTTGATGAGCGTATTTTCATCCACAAAACTCCCTTGTAAAAAGTAAGATTTCAAATCCGCAAAAGCACGATCTACATACCCATCAGAATAAATATTTGAAAATCGACCTGCAATTTCGATGTTGTCATTGATTTTTCCAGTACTGAATTTTACGGTGTGTTTTCGGGTATTGAAAGAACCAAATGAATTGGAAATTTCGCCAAAGGCATTTTCAGCAATGGCATCTGTCAAGATGTTTAAACTCGCACCAAAAGCTCCAGCACCATTGGTTGATGTTCCAACTCCACGTTGCAACTGCAAGTTTTCTGTGGAGGAAGCAAAGTCGCCCAAATTCACCCAAAAAGTGCCATGACTTTCTGCGTCATTGTAAGGAATTCCGTTGACAGTCACGTTAATTCGCTCGTTATTGGAACCACGAACGCTCATGTACGTGTACCCAATTCCTGCACCTGCATCAGAAGATGACACTACAGAAGGCAAATAATTGAGCAAAATGGGAATGTCTTGACCCAAATTTCGCTTGGCAATTTCCTTTTTTGACAGATTTGAAAACGTCACAGGAATGTCCGCATTTACACGAACTGCAGAAACCAACACTTCGTCTAAAAGTGTTTGATTGGTTTTTAAAGCAATCGTAATTTCGTCATTTTTTGTTGCAATAACTTCTTGGTTTACAGTTTTGTAACCAATAAATGATACTTGAAAAACATAGGTTCCTTTAGAGAGCGTCAAACTGAATTTTCCTTCATTATCAGCGGAAGTTCCTTTGTTGATTTTTTGAACCAAAATACTTGCATTTGGCAAAGGTTCGTTGTTTTCATCTACAATTTTTCCTGAAATTGTGACTGTTTGTGCGTTTGCAAGCATGCTTACAAACAAGAATAAAAAAATGGATATTTTTTTCATTTTAAAAAAATTTAAAACGAATAAAAAGAGGTAATTATTCTTGTGGTTAATATTGAATAATTTGTTTTTTGACATTGAAAAATGTCTAATTTCCCTTAGCAACATTACTTGCTCAGGTTCATTGGGTATGATCTCAGCCTTTTAAAGTCTTGAGTTTTTAATTTTAAGTTTTGAGTTTAAAATAACTAACAACTAAAAATTAAGAACTAATAACTAAAATTAGCACCCCTTTGTGAGAACGATGCAAAGATAGTTGGTAAAAATCAATTTATAAAAGCTTAATCAAAAAAAGTATTTGGCTTTTCATCTAAAATTGAACATATATTTAAAAAATGTTCTAAGGTTAGTTTGGTTTCTCCACTTTCAATTTTATGATAAGCATTTTGACTTATATCTAATTCACTTTCGATATTCTGCTGTGAGTAACCTTTTTGAAAACGGGCTAACTTAATTTTTGATAAAACAGTTTTTGTTAAAGACGTATCTTTATTTCTAAATGGGGGCATAATTAGCAATTTATTTTTTTGCTAAAATACTGTTTTTTTTTTGCAAAATATTTTTTCAAAAAGTTGTTTTTTATAGCTGTTAGCTATTGTTTATAGCTTATAATGCAAATATTTTTGAAGTGTTGCAACTGTCTACTGAAAGCATATAGACATAAAAAATGTGGTTGTTTATTAACAGTTTAACCTTTTAAAAATTATCAATTATGAAAAAAATTAGATTATCATTTTTAGCAATTATTTTCACTTTAGTTTCATTTAACTTATATTCAAGTTTTCAAGCTCAAGATATCTTGGTTGATAGCCAAAACACATGTGGTTTATCAGTAAATCTTGGATTCGTTAAAATATGGTCTGGATCAATAACTCTAACTTATGCAGATGCAAATGGAGAACTTTACACAGTAGTTGAGAAATGTGGAAAGAATAATGGATCATGGGATTGGTTTTGGGAATAGAAAATTGATTTAAATTTGCTGCCAATTTGTTTATTTTAATTATGAGAATTTTTTGCACTTTTTTACTGATATTTTTATCTTTTTGCTCATATTCACAAGATGATATTGAAGAATTAGATGAAATAATCATCAAATCAGAGGTTAATTTAGATAAATTTTTAGATAGTTTATTTGATTTGAATCAAGGTAAAAATCAATTAATTAAATACTCAAATCATAAAACAGTAAAGTTTTTAAATCTTCTAAAAGTTGATGAGGACACTTTACTGTTTTTGGATAACAACTTTAAATTTTCATTGATTGAAAAAACATTTTTAAGAGATTCACTAAATTATAAAAATAATTCAAATTTTTATTTACATAAAAAACAAATATTTGGTGATAATACTTTTGTTTTTAAACATAATAAAGAAGATTTAATTTTGCCATCCAATATATTTAGAAAAAGTTATGCTAGTAATCCATTAGCTACTTTGTTGTATTCACTCCAATCAAAAAGAAAAAATTTTCTTTTTTTTAAAGAAAATTATGAGGGAAATTATAAACTTTTTTTTAAGGTAAAAAAAGATATCGGATTCAATGTTGAGGGCTATATAATTGTGGATAAAATAAATTTTTTTATAACAAAAGTTGAATTCAAATTAAATGACAATATTGAAACTTTTATCACTGAAAATCATGACAATATAAAAAGCAAATATAAAGTTTTAGATTACTATGGAGTGTTAGATTTAAGTGAATGTCAATTGAATAAATTTTGTTTAGACAAAGCAATAATAGTTTCTCGTTTTGAACTTTTAAATAATAATGATAAGAAAAATCCAATTTTAAATTATAAATATAAGACTATAAAGTCAGAAGTTTCTGATAGTTTACTTGTAAATAAATTTGATTTCAAAACTTATAATAAAACATCAAATTAATCGAAATCTGGTTTTTTACGCAACGCTTTTTTTACGGATGTTTTTTCTTTGGTTTCCAATCTTTTTTTAATGACGGCTTTGCTAGGTTTTGTGGGCGTTCTTTTTTTTGTTTTTTTTAGATTTGTTTCTATCAAAGAAACAAATTTTTTGATCGCCAATTCTTTGTTTTTATGCTGAGAACGTGTTTCTTCAACAGTTAACATCAGTATGTTTTCGGTAGTTAATTTGGAAGAAAGTTTCGATTTTAGGAGTGTTTTTTCATCATCATTCAATGCTTCAGAATTTTCCAAATCAAAGGTCAATTCAATTTTTGAAGAAACTTTATTCACATGCTGACCACCTGCGCCTGAACTTCTGATGGCTTTAAATTTCAGCTCTTTAACGATGTTTTCTTTCTCCATTTTTATGATAATTTTTGAGAAAATGAATGAAGATTTTCTCTTTGAGCCAACACCTCATCAATGGCTTTGGTAGCTATTTTTAATCGGGCTTCTTTACTTCCAATTAATAAAATATAAGGGCGTTTGTGTTGTATCAACGCATTTTCAAAAGCGGAAAACATTTCCAATCGCTGTTCAGG
>DDMS01000003.1:3579-9048 GCA_002340765.1 Flavobacteriaceae bacterium UBA2540
GTTATTCCATTTTTGTTGTAAGTAATCTCTTGCAAATTCGGGAACCCAAACTGTATTATAATAGCGAGCTAAATGTTCAGAAAGTGATGTTTTTCCTGAAGATTCAGGACCAAACAATACAACTTTTACAATGTTGATGGGTTGTTGTTGAAGCTTTTTTTCCATGCGAAATAACCAGCAATTGCTATAAATGTGAATCCAAAATATTGAAAACTAGTGAATGTAAATCCTTTGTAAAAATAAAGTGGAATTGAAATG
Organism: Flavobacteriaceae bacterium UBA2540; assembly: GCA_002340765.1. Lineage (GTDB taxonomy): Bacteria > Bacteroidota > Bacteroidia > Flavobacteriales > Flavobacteriaceae > Polaribacter. The sequence continues at coordinate 3,838 of DDMS01000003.1, forward strand.
ATATTACCAATAATCCAAAAAATCCAATTTTCGATTTTGCGTTTTGCCATCAACCACATCCCTACGAAAAAAATAGCAGTCGTAAATGTGTCAATATAAGCGATCCAATTTGTCCATTTTTTGAAAAATGAATATACAAAATAAACGAAAACTAACGTTGCAACAAATAGCAAAATTGCGATTTTTTTATCCTTTGAATTCATAATTGATATTGGAGTAACGAGGGTTTCATCTACTTTTCTGGTCCAAATATACCATCCAAAAACACTCATGATAAAATAATATGCATTGATTATCATATCACCCAATAAATCCCATTGAAAAAGCAAATACACAAAAATTGCGGTGCTGATCATTCCTGTTGGAAACACCCAAATTTTATTTTGTTTGGAATACCAAACAGATAAAAAACCAAAAATAACAGCAATAATTTCTAAAACAGTTTCTGTAGTTGAATAGGTTTTGTATTGACCAAAAAAGAAATCAAAAATCGCTATCATTATAAATTATAGTGCCTAAAAATACGTATTTCTAGTAAGCATATACACACGTAAAGTCTTCGAATTCTAAAAATTCAATATCATAATTGGTTTCTGTACCTTCAAAACGAATGGTTCCTGTAGTTTTTTCATCCTCAAAATTAAAATCTTCAATAAAAATATGATGTAAAAAAAGCAGTTTTTTCTCCCCGTAAATTTTATATAAACTTTCTTTTCCTCCCCAAACAATGGTTAATTTTCGAGTTAAAGTAGCAACATTTGCAATGGTTTTATATTCTTCAATTGGCGTAAATTTGTTGGCAATTTTCAAAATTTTTTCACGCTGTTTTTCAATGTCAATTCCTACGCTTTTTTCTTCAGAAACTATCACTCCAGTAAACTGAAAAGAATGTGTCATCGATATAAATCGACCATCTTTTAAGTGTGGTTTTCCATATTCATCATATTGTAAATCAGAATCTTGAATATTAAATTCTTTTAAAATATTCCTAATGCTTAAAAACTCTTTTTGACGCAATTCTGATTTCATTGATTCAAGTCTTTGTTTGCTATAGTCAGAAAGTGAAATATGTTTTTGAAGGTCTTCAATCGTTTCTTCAATTTTCCAAATAATAACTTTGGTGGTTTCAGAAACCGATAATGTTTTGAAAAGAGGCATATTTTTTAAAATGTATATTGTAACTTTGCAATCGCAAAATAAATCATAAATGTACTTAATATGAGCACAAAAATAGCATATGTACCTTATAAAGTTAAAGATATTTCTTTGGCAGCTTGGGGTAGAAAAGAAATTGAATTGGCAGAAGCAGAAATGCCAGGTTTGATGGCATTGAGAGAAGAATATAAAAATATACAACCTCTTAAAGGAGCAAGAATTGCAGGTTGTTTGCACATGACCATTCAAACAGCAGTTTTAATTGAAACTTTGCAATCATTAGGTGCCGAAGTTACTTGGAGTTCATGTAATATTTTTTCAACCCAAGACCAAGCTGCAGCTGCAATTGCAGCTCAAGGATTAGCAGTGTATGCGTGGAAAGGAATGAATGAAGTGGAGTTTGATTGGTGTATAGAACAAACCTTATTCTTTGGAGAAGATCGCAAACCATTAAACATGATTTTGGATGATGGGGGAGATTTAACGAACATGGTTTTAGACAGATATCCCGAATTGGCTGCAGGAATCAATGGTTTGTCTGAAGAAACTACAACAGGAGTTCACAGATTATATGAACGCATGAAAAACGGTACTTTGCCAATGCCAGCCATCAACGTGAATGATTCTGTTACGAAATCGAAATTTGATAATAAATATGGTTGTAAAGAATCTGCAGTAGACGCAGTTCGTAGAGCAACAGATACTATGTTGGCAGGAAAAAGAGTAATTGTTTGTGGTTATGGAGATGTTGGAAAAGGAACAGCAGCGTCATTTAAAGGTGCAGGTTCTATTGTGACAGTAACCGAAATTGACCCAATTTGTGCATTGCAAGCTTGTATGGATGGTTTTGAAGTGAAGCGTTTAGAAACCGTTCTTCCAACTGCGGATATCGTAATAACTACTACTGGAAATAAAGATATTGTGCGTTCTGAGCATTTTCAAGCGATGAAAGACAAAACAATTGTGTGTAATATTGGTCATTTTGACAATGAAATTGATGTTGCTTGGTTAAACAAAAACAGCGAAAAAATCGAAATCAAACCACAGGTTGATAAATACAATATCAATGGAAAAGATATTATTTTATTGGCTGAAGGTCGTTTGGTAAATTTAGGTTGCGCAACTGGTCATCCAAGTTTTGTGATGTCAAATTCTTTTACAAATCAAACGTTGGCACAAATTGAATTGTGGACAAATAAAGATGCGTATCAAAATGAAGTGTATATGTTGCCAAAACATTTAGATGAAAAAGTAGCAAAATTACACCTAGAAAAAATGGGTGTTGAGCTTACAGAATTGAGACAAGATCAAGCGGATTATATTGGTGTAACTAGACAAGGCCCTTATAAACCAGATTATTATAGATATTAATCTATTGATTTATATTATACAAAAGCCCTTACAACATTGTGAGGGTATTTTTTTACAATATATTATGTATCCTTATAACATAAATTTACTGTTATTGTTTTTGACAAAATTCCAAATTCAGCTTGGTTTCACAAACCTTATGATGAAATGACTGAAGAAGAAATTTGTTCGAAAAGTGGCTTTAGAGCAACCTAAATTTGCGAAGAAAAAAAGCTCGTTTTCATCCAAAATAGTCCCTTAAAAATAGCGCCTTGCCCTTTCATATTCAAATAAATCCTAATTTCTGAAAAATAAAAAGTAAATACTTCTTGCGAATCGTTTGCCAATATCAAGGAAAAATTATGGTTTGTATTGCTTCCATTAATGTCATATTATAATAAAAAAATCTTTTTTACCAATAAGTTCCAAGGTTTAGAAGGGATTTTTTTCAGAACAAAATGCTACTATGAAATTCTTGTATCCAACTGAAAAAGCAATCATTTTTTTGTCATCAAATTTTCAATGAACACAAAATTAATTCGTATTAAAAGTAGCGCATTCCAATAAAGAAGCCACACTTTTTTGGTATTTGAACATCACTTTTTTAGCCACCACCAAAGAAGTTCGCAATTCGGAAATCATTTCAAAAATTAGATTGCATACCATTTCTTTGACCGATAATTTTAGAACTGAAATTCACCAACAAATTGAAATCAAAAAATAGGTTTTTGTGAAAATATTTGCATTGATAACATAAAAAAACATCTTTTTTTAGCATCTTTGCTTATATTCAAATAAATGACCGAAAATCGAATCATTCAATTCATGAAATGCTTATTTTTATAATGAATTTAGGATTGATATTATTTTAATATGAAGATATATCCCATAGAAACAGGAAATTTTAAATTGGATGGAGGAGCCATGTTTGGCGTGGTTCCAAAATCAATTTGGCAAAAAACCAATCCTGCAGACGCCAATAATTTGATAGAAATGAGCATGCGTTGCTTGTTAATCGAAGATGGGAATCGCTTGATTTTGATTGATGCTGGCTTGGGAAACAAACAATCTGACAAGTTTTTCAGTCATTATTACCTTTTTGGAGATTTCTCTTTGGATACTTCTTTGAAAAAAATAGGCTTTCACAGAGATGCTATTACCGATGTTTTTTTGACGCATTTGCACTTTGATCATTGTGGAGGAGTCATTCAAAAAAATAAAGATGGGTTGCTAATTCCTGCTTTTAAAAATGCCAAAGTATGGTCAAATGATAAGCATTGGAAATGGGCAACAGAAACAAATCCAAGAGAAAAAGCCTCTTTTTTATCAGAAAATATCTTGCCTATTCAGGAAAATGGTCAATTGAATTTTATCCATAGAAATGCCAAAGATCAAATAGGTTTTGACGTACTTTTTGTGGATGGTCATACAGAAAAGCAAATGTTGCCAATCATTCAATATCAAGGAAAAACCTTGGTTTTTATGGCAGATTTGTTACCCACAATTGGGCATATTCCATTGCCATATGTGATGGGTTATGACACAAGACCACTCATTACCATCAAAGAAAAAGCGGCTTTTTTAAAACAAGCTGCTGACCATAATTTTTACCTTTTTTTAGAACACGATGCAACCTATGAAATTTGTACTGTTCAGCATACAGAAAAAGGCGTTCGATTGAATACCACTTACCAATTTACAGAAATATTTACGTAAGAATTTTATAGAAATGAGAATCCTAAAATCAATTTTTTTAAGTGCCTTTGCGGCTCTTTTTTTAGCGAGTTGTGCATCAACTCAAAAAGTTTTATCACTTCCCAATTTTGATGCTCCAATTAAAATTACTCCAAAACAGTCAGTGCTTTCCGAAGAAGAGGAAAAGTTTTGGTCGCATGCAGATTTAACAAAAGATTCTATTGCAGGAATGAGTTTAGAAAAAGCGTATCAGTTTTTGGAAGGTAAAAAACCAACATCGGTGATTGTTGCCATTGCAGATTCTGGCGTTGATATTGAACACGAAGATTTGAAAGATGTACTTTGGATGAATACCAAAGAAATCAAAGGAAACAACATTGATGACGATAAAAATGGGTATGTAGATGACATTTATGGATGGAATTTTCTTGGAAATGCATCCGGAAAAATTATCAATGCTGATCAATTAGAAATCACACGTTTGGTGAAAAAAAGACGTGAGAAGTTTGGAGATAAAAAATCCGAAGAAATTGCTGAAAATGACACATACGAGTTTGAGTCGTATCAGAGATTAAATCAAGAATATATGTTAACTATTAGTCAAAAAGAATTCGAAATTCAAGAAATGCAGCAAACTATTTCCAACTTAGAGAGAGTGAAACAAGTTTTTACGGATGTAAAGAAATTAGTAGGAAAAGAAAAGTTGAGATTGAGTGATTTAGATAGCTTAAAACCAACAAGTTTGATGATGATTTCACAAATTGAAGCTATCAAAAAGATATTGGAAAATGGTTCTAATGAAGATGATTTATTAGAGTATTACCAAAAAGTTGCTGATTATACAAAAGAATTGAAAAAGGCTATAAAAGGCTATGATTTGGACCTGAATGTTCGTGAAACATTGGGAGATGATTTATATGATATCAATGACAAATTTTATGGAAATAATAATGTTATTGGAGATAAAGATTTGGAAAAACACGGAACTCATGTTGCTGGAATTGTAGCTGC
>DDMS01000003.1:9145-9609 GCA_002340765.1 Flavobacteriaceae bacterium UBA2540
GCTTTGGGAATCAGATATGCTGTTGATAATGGCGCGAAAATCATCAATACAAGTTTTGGAAAACGTTTTTCACCCAACAAAGAATGGGTTTTTGATGCTATTGAATATGCTGCAAAAAAGGATGTTTTGATAGTAAATGCGGCTGGAAATGATGGGAAAGACATTGATATTCGTGAAACTTATCCTAATGATTCTAAAGATTTGAAAACTGAATTTGCAGACAATGTGATTACAATTGGAGCAAGTGGTTTGTATTATAACGAAGAATTAGTTGCAAGTTTTTCCAATTACGGAAAAATAAATGTGGATATTTTTGCACCTGGAGTAGATATTTACTCAACTGTTCCAAAAAACGAATATGAACCTTTGAGTGGAACTTCAATGGCAGCACCTTCAACATCTGGAGTTGCAGCTTTGATTAGAGCATATTATCCAGCATTAACAGCAAAACAAGTGAAATATAT
>DDMS01000028.1 GCA_002340765.1 Flavobacteriaceae bacterium UBA2540
ATAGATTTTTTAATAAAAAATTATTTAAGTAATAAATCAAATTTAAAACTATTATCAATTGGCTCTGGCATTAGTAATGCTGAAATTCAATTAGCTACCCATAATACTATATTTAAAGAAATTATTTGTTTAGATATTGCAGAAAATCTGCTAGAAATTGCATCAAAAAATGCTGCAAAAAAAAATATTTCAAATATTAAATTTATAGCTAAAAATATTGATAACTTTAAATTTAAAAAAGATGATTTTGACATCATTTTTTTTAAATCTTCATTACATCATTTCAACAAAGTTGATGAACTTTTGTCTGGAAAAATAAAACATTCTTTAAAACCAAATGGCTTATTAGTAATTAATGAATTTGTTGGAAAGACAAGACATCAATTTTCTAAAGATCAGATTGATACTATAAATGAAACTATAAAATTAATACCTAAACAATATAGAATACGATTTAAAAGTAAATTTCATAAAAATAAATACAGAGGTGTTGGCTTAATTCGAATGATTTTAGCAGATCCTTCTGAATGTATTGATTCTAGTAGCATAATGCCTTCAATTCACAAAAATTATAAGACTATTGTTGAAAAACCTTATGGAGGGAATTTATTAATGAGTGCATTAAGAGATATTTCTCATCATTTTTACGAGACTGATTCTGAAAAAGAAAAAATTTTGAATGACATATTCTTATTGGAAGATAACTACTTAAAGAATCATCAATCCGATTTAATTTTTGGTATTTATGAAAATATTAAAACTGAATAGAAATAATGAGTTTAGAAATAGAACGCAAATTTTTAGTGAAAAATGATGTTTTTAAAAAAGAGTCATTCCAACAAAAAATCATAAAACAAGGATATTTAAATTCGGATAAAAACAGGACTGTCCGCATTCGGATTTCTGATCATCAAGGATTTATCACTGTAAAAGGAGTGTCTAACGCTTCTGGAGCTACCCGTTTTGAATGGGAAAAAGAAATTGATGTAACGGAAGCAACTGAAATGCTTTCACTTTGCGAAACAACAATTATTGACAAAAACCGGTTTTTGGTAGAAAGTGGTAAGCATATTTTTGAAATTGATGAGTTTTATGGTGACAATCAGGGATTAATTATCGCTGAAATTGAGCTAAATTCAGAAAACGAAACGTTTGAAAAGCCCACTTGGTTGGGAGCAGAAGTGACAGGAAATGCCAAATATTACAATTCTTATTTGAGTAAATTTCCTTTTTCTACTTGGAGATAATCCTCTCCTTTTTACAAATTATAAATTGCTAAAAAATGGCTAAAACTTCCCAACAATACAAAAACATGAAAAATGGCATGATTGTAGGGAATCTTTTTGATGGAATACAAAATAGCTCCCACTGAATAAAAAATACCTCCAGCAACCAAATACTGAAAATTTTGTGGGCTTAATTGTTGCATCAAAGGTTGTATAAAAATCATCACTTGCCATCCCATTAACAGATATATGGCTGTAGAAATTTTGTCAAATCTTCCTGTAAAAAAGAGTTTTAAAATTACGCCAACCACCGCAAAAATCCACACAAAAACAAACATATACCATCCTAACTTGGAATCCAAACCAACCAAACAAAAAGGGGAATAACTGCCTGCAATTAACATATAAATAGCTGCGTGATCAAAAATATTAAGTCTTCGTCTTCGTATAGGATTTTTTGCAGCATGATAAAACGTAGAAGCCGAGAATAAAATCAGTAAACTAATTCCGTAAATCACAAAACTAATGGGTTTCCAAAAACCTGAAAATTCTTGAGATTTGAATGCCAAAAATGGAAATGCAATAACACTCAAGAACAATCCAAAACCATGAGAGAGGATGTTAAAATTTTCTTCCTTTTTAGGATAATGGGGATTTAAATTCTCTTTCATTATTGGGTCTATTTGTATCTTTCATGTATTTTTTATCATTTACTAAATCATTGTAAACCAAATCATAAGTCCGCTTTTTTAAAGATTCTAAATCCTCCATTTTTAGCCCACCAGTTTCAATAAATTGATGTTGATGAATTCTAAAAACACCTGGATAACCTTTGAAAAAATCCCAAGAAAACAACCTCTTTCCATCAAAATATACTTGAGGAACAATAGGCATTTGATGTTCAATTGCCAAACTGAAAGCGCCGTTTTTAAAAGGAGCCAAAACCACATTTTCAGTTGGCACTAAACCTTCAGGAAAGATACCCAAACTTATACCGTTTTGCAATCTCTTTTTTGCTGTTTCATAAACTTTCTTTCTACTTTCATCACAACTTCTATCAACCATAATCACCACTCTTTTATAGAAAAAACCGAAAATAGGGATTTTCACAAACTCTTGTTTACCTATAAATATAATTGGATTTTTGCTTAAAATGATCATCACAAAAGGATCCATTAGAGAGGTATGATTTGGGCAAAACATATAACTTTTGTCCTTTTCTATTTTTTGATCAGCTGTAATTTTTAGTCTGAAACCCATTCCATAAAACAAAATTTTAGCCCAAATGCGAACCATTTTCCAAAAAGTTGAATAATATTTTTCATTTGATGTTAAAATCAATAAAAACGGAATCATTAAAAGAACGGTTGTTACAATTAAAATGTAGAACCACATTCTCCAAATTAACAAAAAAGGAATTTTAAGAAATTTCATGAGTTCAAAAATACTAATATTCTCTCGTTTGATAGATTTTTTGAAACAAAACCTTATTTTTGTGTGCACATTTTTTTTAGTAGTGCAAATCACCCAAAAAAAAATAAAAAAGAATAGATGTCAAAAATTTTAACAGGAGTACAAAGTACAGGAATACCTCATTTAGGAAACTTATTAGGCGCTATTTTACCTGCAATAAAAATGTCAAATGACCCAAAAAACGAGTCATTTTTATTTATTGCGGACATGCATTCGTTGACACAAATCAAAGACGGAAATCAACTACGAGAAAATACATATAGCACGGCTGCAACATGGTTGGCTTGTGGTTTAGACATTAATAAAACTGTTTTTTATAGACAAAGTGATATTCCACAAGTGACTGAACTTTCTTGGTATTTGAGCTGTTTTTTTCCATATCAACGCTTAACGTTGGCACACAGTTTTAAGGATAAAGCTGATAGATTGGCTGATGTAAATGCAGGATTATTTTCATATCCAATGCTGATGGCTGCAGATATTTTGTTGTATGATGCTGAAGTTGTCCCTGTTGGAAAAGATCAGCTGCAACATTTAGAAATGACAAGAGATGTGGCAAGTAGATTTAATAATTTAGTTGGAGAAATCTTAATAATTCCTGAAGCTAAAATTCATGATGACACGAAATTGATTCCAGGAATTGATGGTGAAAAAATGAGTAAATCAAGAGAAAATACCATCAATATTTTCTTGAATGACAATCAATTGCACAAACAAATTATGTCAATAAAAACAGACAGTTTATCGCTAGAAGATCCAAAAAATCCAGATAGTGATACTATTTTTGCTTTGTATAAATTGTTGGCTTCAGAAAATCAAATTCAAAAAATGCGTGCCAATTATGAAGGAGGTAATTATGGTTATGGCCATGCAAAACAAGCTTTGTATGAATTGATTCTTGAACAGTTTTCAACAATTAGAGAACGTTACAATCATTTTATCAATCATAAAAACGAAATTGATGAGGCCTTAGAAATTGGTGCTAAAAAAGCAATCATTGTTGCGGATACAGTTTTGAAAAGAGTTCGTGAAAAAATCGGTTATTAAATTAATAAACTAAAAACCATATGGGTTTTTTAGTTATTTTTTAAAATTTATTTTATTTTCATTGATTTTGCAATCGCTTCCAACTCAAAAACAAACGCTCTTTTGTTTACAGAAGGAGCATACGTAAAACCTTCAAAAACAATGACTCTGTTGTTTTTTTTATCAATTACAGAATAATTTATAAATGGCCCAGCCATAAAATCATTTTTTACTTCCCATTTTCCTCTCGTTTCATAAGCTTTTTTTCCATCAATTGTGGCATCAAAAGTATAAGGTGTGAAGGCTTCTTCGGTAATCATGTGCATTCCTTCACTTGAACCTGGAATGTATTTTTCGCCAATACTGTCTCTAATCGTAACAATATTTTCAGAAACTTTAGTCTCGTCTTCTAATGGAATTGAATATACCAAAATATTATTACTTCCTGTTTTAGCGATTCCACTCAACAAATGTTGACGTAACCAAAGAAATTCACCCGTATCATCAACCAATTTAAATGTAGTTGGAATTGTCAAAGAAATTCCTAAGTTTTTTATTGTTTTAAACTGAGATTCTGCTAGTTTATCTTTTTCAAAAACAGTTTGAGTTAGCTTGATGTCGGCATCAATAAAAATTTTTTTGATGTCTTTTTTGTGATATTGTAATAATTTTATAATTGTTTCATCATCTTTTCCTTGAACATAAACAATGGTTTGTGGTTGAGCGTATAAATTGTGTTTTACTGAAAACCCTTCGTTTTCGGCTTCAGAAATGATTAATAAATTTCTGTTAGCTTTCATCATTGAACTAAATCCGCTAGGTGCTACTTGTGAAAGTGTCAAGATCGGCTCAGGTTGTGGCAAACCAACCAATAATTCGCTAAAAGAATTTCTAATTTCTTTTCCAACATCTCCAGTCCAATCGCTAATTTTAGCAACAACCATCACTTTATTTAAGCTTCCAATGGAATCTTTTACAATAAATTTGTCATTTCCAGTGCAAGAAAAAAGGAAAATGGAAGTAAGCAAAATCAGTATATAATTTTTCATTTGATTAACTTTTAAATATTTTGAGTTTCATTCCGGGTTTCAAACTATTTGCACTCCAAATATTATTCCATTTTTGAATATCTTCAATAGAAACTTTCTTATATTTTTTTGAAATTGTCCAAAGAGAATCACCTTCTTGAACAGTATACATGTCAAAATCATCTTTATTTTCCGCAATTGACGAATCAGTTTTTGGTTTAACTGTAGTTTCTTTTAAAACATATTGCTGCTGTTTTGAATGAATAGCAAGTCTTTGTCCAACTTTTAAGTAATTTGATTTTAATTTATTCCAGCTTTTCAAATCACTGACTCTTACCCCATGTTTGGTTGCAATTCTTCCTAAATTATCTCCACTTTTCACCTTATAATGAATACTTTTATTGGTTTCAAAATTCTGAGCTAACGGTTTTTCCCTTTTTGAATCATCTTCGTTTGCGAGTGCATATAAATCTGCTTCTTTTTCTATAAACTCAAATATTTTACTTTTAGGCAAACACAAAGCGTGTGTTTTATTCTCAAGGTAAGGAATAACATGAAGTTTATAAACAGGATTTAAAAAAGCAAGCACATCCTCACCCAAACCAATAATTTCTGAGATTTGATCAAAACCAACCATTCTTTTTACATGAATAGTGTCTGTCTCAAAATCGAAAAATTTGGGGATATTTGGTTGAATGTTGTGTTCTTTTGCATATTCAAAAATATACATTGTTGCATAAAAAGCAGGAACATAATTTGCAGTTTCTCTTGGTAAATAGTGTCTGATATTCCAGTAATTTTTATAACCGCCTGCGCGTTTGATGGCTTTTAAAACGTTTCCTGGTCCAGAATTGTAAGCGGCTAAAGCCAAATCCCAATCTCCAAAAATTTTATACAATCTACTTAAATATTCGCAAGCTGCAATGGTAGATTTTATTGGGTCCTGACGTTCATCAACATATGAGGTCACTTTTAAATTGTACTGTATTCCTGTTCCATACATAAATTGCCACAAACCTGTTGCTCCTGCACGTGATTTGATTGTAGGAATTAATGCTGATTCCACAACTGCTAAATACTTCATTTCCAATGGAATATCATATTTATCAAGATATTTCTCAAACATTGGAAAATAATATTTGGCTCTTGACATCAACTCTGGAAATTGCTTTCTTCTTTGTGTTAAATAGCCATTTATCATTTTCTCTAAAGACGGGTTGTAAGCTAAATTAAACGGTGTGTTTTCGTTAAGTTTTTCGAGCCTTGTTTTTAACAAATCAGTCTTTAATTCAAAGGATGTGCTGTCTTTTAGTTCTTTATCTTTCAATACAAAATCAATAGTATCTGTAAAAGAAGCATTGAATTTTTGTTTTAGCAACAAGCTATCCAATCTTTTAAGATCTTTATTTGAAAAAAACTTTTCTATCTTTTTTGTTTTTAGTGTGTCATTTTCCAATTTCCGTTGTGAAAAAATTGAAATTGGAAATAAAATAAGAATTAATAAAAATTGATACATAAACTTTAAAATTTTAGTTCGAGGGCAATTGGACAATGATCAGAATGATTTGCTTCTGATAAAATATACGCTCTAGAAATATTATTTTTTAGTGTCTCTGAAACCATGGTATAGTCCAAGCGCCAACCTCTGTTATTTGCTCTTGAATTTGCTCTATAGCTCCACCAAGAATACTCTTGTTTCTCAGGATGTAAATGACGGAAACTATCTATAAATCCATTGTTTATAAATTCGCTCATCCAAGTTCGTTCTTCAGGTAAAAAACCTGAAATGTCTTTCATTTTTGGATTGTGAATGTCAATTTCTTGATGACAAATATTATAATCACCACAGATAATCAAATTCGGAATTTGTTGTTTTAAGTGATTTATATACACTTGAAAATCATACATATACTTAAACTTAAAACCCAGTCTATCTTCATTTGTTCCGGACGGAAGGTACAAACTCATAATAGAAAATCCATCATAATCTATTCTTAAATTTCTCCCTTCAGCATCCATCGTTTTAATACCAGTTCCGTAAACGACATTTTTCGGTTCCTTTTTACAAAAAATAGCTACAGATGAATACCCTTTTTTTTCTGCAGAAAACCAATATTGGTATGGATATCCTGCGTTTTCAAAATCAGAAAGTATGAGTTGATCTTTATGAGCTTTGGTTTCTTGAATGCAAATCACATCAGGATTTGCAGCTTGCAACCAATTAATAAATCCTTTATTTAAGGCAGCTCTAATTCCGTTTACGTTGTAGGATATGATCTTCATTTAATGTTTTTTTCCGATTTTCCAAGACAAAAAAACGCAAAATTCTTTATTTTAGTATATTTTCTTATCATAATAAACACCAATTTGATGTCATTTTTAGAAAGAATTTACTTTAAAATTACTTTAATTTTTAGTAATTATTTTTTGTTGAGGGACAATATTAACACTATTTGACTCATATTTCAAAATTTTATGAATCATATAAGTACTTAACATAACGATATTTGCAAATAAATAAAAGAATTAAGTTTCTTTTAGAGAGTCATTTCAGGAATTTCTCCTTCAATAATTAAAGTTCCTTCTGTAGCTGCGATAATCTCTTCCACAGAAACACCTGGAGCTCTTTCTAATAAATGAAAAGCGTTGTTTTTTACTTCTAAAACTGCCAAATTTGTAACTACTTTTTTCACACATCCAACTCCTGTTAAAGGCAAAGTGCATTGGGTTAAAATTTTGGATTCACCTTCTTTATTGGTGTGCATCATGGCCACAATAATATTTTCAGCAGAAGCAACTAAATCCATAGCACCTCCCATTCCTTTAACCATTTTTCCAGGAATTTTCCAATTAGCAATATCTCCATTTTGTGAAACTTCCATAGCTCCCAAAATAGTAAGATGCACATGTTTTCCACGAATCATTGAAAAACTGGTGGCTGAATCAAAAAAACTTGCACCAGGCATTGTTGTAATTGTTTGTTTTCCTGCGTTGATAATATCTGCATCTTCTTCACCTTCAAAAGGAAAAGGTCCCATGCCAAGAACTCCATTTTCACTTTGAAATTCGACTTCAATATCATCTCGCACATAATTTGCCACCAAAGTTGGTATTCCAATTCCGAGGTTTACGTAAAATCCATTTTGTACTTCTTGAGCTATTCGTTTTGCGATACCTATTTTATCCATAATGATGTAACAATTTAACAATGTATCAATCTAACAATTAAGATGAAACAATGATTTAATTTTTCAATTTAGATTTTTAGATTTGATACTAGTACTTAAAATTTTATACAATACAAGTCCCAATTCTTGAACTTTTTGATTTAAAAAATGATTTTTTGGATAATTTTTTGCTTTATCACATAAAATTAACCAGTACTTAGTCTCTTCTAATTCTTTTGTAGCAATTTTTATTTTGTGAATGAAATCATTTTTACTCTCTGAATTTTGAGCTTCATGAACATTAGCTCCTATACTTGTTCCTGATTTTAACAATTGACGCGAAATGATGTATTTTTTCTCTGCATCTAACAAATCTCAGTAATCGATAACTAGTAAAGCAACTTCTATTGACTTATCAACAACTAAATTTTTCTTTTCCGTACTTTATTTTTTTTAGCTTATGTTAATTTTAAAATTTTTCCATTGCTAAATTTTTACATTGATTCATTGATATATTGTTAAATTACTTCCTTACTGTTCTCTGTTCAATCCTCTTTTCATAATTCGTTCCTAAAAAAATTCGTTGCACAAAAATTCCTGGAATGTGAATTGTATTTGGGTCAAGTGCGCCAACAGGTAATAATTCTTCTACTTCAGCTACTGTAATTGTTGCAGCTCCACACATATTTGCGTTGAAATTTCTTGCTGTTCCTTTGAAAACTAAATTGCCAACTGCATCTCCTTTCCATGCTTTCACAAAGGCAAAATCAGCCTTGAAAGCAGGTTCTAAAACGTACATTTTCCCTTCAAATTCTCTTGTTTCTTTGCTTTCTGCAACTTCAGTTCCATAGCCAGCAGGCGTATAAAAAGCAGGGAAACCAGCTTGTGCAGCCCTGCATTTTTCTGCCAAAGTTCCTTGTGGCGTTAATTCAACTTCGAGTTCCCCTGATAACATTTGTCGTTCAAATTCTGCATTTTCCCCGACATAAGAGGAAATCATTTTTTTGATTTGTCTGTTTTGTAACAACAAACCCAAACCAAAATCGTCAACACCTGCATTGTTTGAAATACAACTAAGATTTCTAATATTTAGTTTTACTAGCTCAGAAATTATATTTTCAGGAATGCCACACAGTCCAAAACCTCCCAACATTATAGTCATTCCGTTTTCAACTCCTTTGAGTGCTTCTTTTACGTTATTTACTTTTTTATTGATCATTGGTGTTGGATGTTAGTTGGTGGGTGTTGGGTGTTGGTTTTTAGTTTTAGGTAAATTATTTGCTCTTTTTCTTTACTCTTTTTTTACCTAAAAATCAATATCTCCTCCTTTATTGTTATTGTTTTCCTCTCCAAATTTTTCAGAACAATTAACATTGATTGAAAGGTTTTGAGGTCTGTCAAAATCAGATTGACTCACTTTTAATGTTTTATCAGCATAACATTTTCGCATAAAGATTGCCCATGAGGGCAAAGCCATAGTTGCTCCTTGACCTTTTAGGATTCCTGCAAAGTGTGTTGCTCTGTCTTCACCACCAGCCCAAACTCCAGTTACTAAATTAGGAACCATTCCCATAAACCATCCATCAGATTGGTTTTGAGTAGTACCCGTTTTTCCTGCAATTGGATTGGTGAATCCATAAGGAAAACCTGTGGCTACTTTTCCCGCAGAGGTGTAATTTGACCGCAAACGAATTCCTGAACCTGAATTGGTTACACCCTTTAATAAATCTAAAATGACATAGGCAGTTTCTTCGCTTAAAACTTCTTGTGTTTTTGGCATAAAATCTTTTAAAACGGTTCCATTTTTATCTTCAATTCTGGTAATAATCATTGGAGTTACTCGCAAACCTTTGTTTGCAAATGTGCTATAAGCACTTGTCATTTCTAACAATGATAAATCAACTGCGCCAAGTGCTATTGCAGGATTTGAACTAATTGCAGTTTCAATTCCAGCTGCTTTTGCCAATCTTACCACATTTTCCGGCGCAACCATATCAATTAATCTGGCAGAAATTGTGTTAATTGAACCCGCCAAAGCAGCTTTCAAAGTGACCATTCCTCCATAACTATTATCAGCATTATCAGGAGTCCAATCTTGAATTAGTCCGTATTTTCCACTTGGAATTGTGTAGCGAATGTTGGGTAATTCATCACAAGGAGACATGCTTAATTGATTGATTGCAGTGGCATATACAAAAGGTTTAAAAGTAGAACCTACTTGTCTTTTTTGCTGATTCACAGCATCATAATTAAAATGTTTGTTGTCAATTCCGCCAACCCAAGCTTTTATATGACCTGATTGAGGTTCAATAGAAACCAATCCTGAACGTAAGAAAAACTTATAATATTTGATAGAATCGTTTGGAGACATGATCGTATCAAAATCACCTTTCCAGGAAAAAACAGTCATATCCGTTTTTGTATTGAAAATTTCATCAATTTCTCTTTTTGATTTTCCAGCTGCTTTTAAACGAATATATCTGTCCGAATTTCTTTTTCCACGTTCAATTATTCTGTCAATATCTTCTTTTCCAATTCCATAAAAAGGCGCATTTTTATTTCTTTTTTGTTCGGTAAAAAAGTAAGATTGCACGTTTGCCATGTGCTCTTTAACTGCCTCCTCTGCGTATTTTTGCATACGAGAATCAATAGTAACGTAGATTTTTAATCCATCCTTAAAAATATCATATTTTTCTCCATCAGGTTTTGGATTGTTTTCAACCCAATTACGCATCACTTTTTGAAGATGTGCCCTGAAATAGGTAGCATATCCATCACTATGACTTTCTGGATTGAAGTGAATTTTCAAAGGCAATTGTTGCAAAGAATCTTTTTCTTCTTCCGTAATAAAGTCGTTTTTTTCCATTTGAGCGAAAACAACATTTCTTCTTTCAAGAGATTTGCCTTTAGAAATTACTCTGTTTGGGTTGTATTGTCTTGGATTTTTTAACATTGCAACAATAATGGCAGCTTCTTGAAGATCTAAATCTTTTGCCTCTTTTCCAAAATAAATTCTGGAAGCAGAACGAATTCCGACAGCATTAAAAATAAAATCCTGCGTGTTTAAATACATTGCAATGATCTCTTCTTTGGTGTATTGTCTTTCCAATTTGATAGCCACTACCCATTCTTTCATTTTTTGTAAAACACGCTTAATTTTGTTACTAGACGCGTTTTTTGTGAACAAATTCTTTGCTAATTGTTGGGTAATTGTGCTGGCTCCACCTCCACTACCTAATTTGATCACTGCTCTTGCTGTACCTCTAAAATCAATGCCTGAGTGTTCATAAAAACGCTCATCTTCAGTAGCAATCAGCGCATTTACTAAATTTTGAGGCAATTCTTTATAGGTGATTGGAGTTCTATTTTCTTTGGCATATTTTCCGATGGTAACTCCATCTGCGGAAATAACTTCAGTCGCAAGATTGGATTGTGGGTTTTCTAAATCTTCAAAACTTGGAAGCGCCCCAAAACCGCCAAATGATGCAATGAAGAACATAAGAATAATGAACGTAATTCCTCCTAAAATAATTCTCCAAAACCATTTGAGGTATTTATTTAATGTTAGGGTTTGTTTTTTAATCATTTTTTAGTTGCTTTTTCGATGCTAAATCCGATATCTTGGATTCCTTTCAAAACTATTAACGGACTCACTTCGCCATTTTTTCTCATTGCTTGACGAATTTGAAATTGATAGTTGCCTTTTCTAGGAAATCGCTTTTTTTCTTTGTAATACAGTTTATTTTCTTTGGTATCTGTAAACCCTTTTCCTAAAAATTTCCCTGATGTATCTGCCATTTCATATTGCAAAGTATCAATAATCCTTGTTTCATCTGGAAGAACCAATGTTGTAATCACATATATATTACTGAAAGGATAATCACTGGTATTTCTCACATAAATAAAGAGATTTTTCGGAGTAATGGTATCTTGAACACTAAAATCAAAAGCGACATTATTTTTGGTTTCCCAATTAGCACCACTGATTGATTCATACTTTATGAACTCAATACTATCATCACATGAAAAAAGGAAAAACAATAGAAATACTGACAAAAATGACCATTTTCTATTGAGAATCTGTATCATTTTTTGGTTTTCTATTTTTTCTATTTCTGTTATTTGATCTTTTTTTATTGGTATTTTGAGTGGCTGCATTCGGCTGATTTTCTGTGTCTTGCGTGTTAACAGTCTTTGGTTTTTGTGTTTGCGGTTGTGGTTGTTTTTGTGGTTGTTGCTGCGGTCTTCTATTTAGTTGGGGTTGTCTTTGAGTATTTTCTAATACTGATTTTTCAGCATTTGCCAACGGTTTCTTTTTTGATTTCTTTTTTCTGTTACTTCTCACAGGAACATCAAAACGCGTTAAACTATCCTCCCCCACAGCATCCTCAAAACTCACTTTAACTGGAACTTCAATTTCTGATTCATATTCTTCTAACGAAACAGATTTCTCATTATTTTTATTTAAATCTATAATTTCCAGCACTTGTTCAAGATTTAAGCGAAACCATTTGGAACTTTCATCTTTGTAAGTGTACCACAAATGATTTTTAAAGATGTCCATTTTTACAAAAATAGCATCTCCTTTCTCGGTTTTCAAAACCAATTCTTGCTTTGGAAATGGTTTTAAAGCATCTAAATAAGAATCCAATTCAAAGTTTAAACAGCATTTCAATTTGCCACATTGTCCAGCCAATTTCAGCGGATTTAATGACAATTGTTGGTAACGTGCAGCAGAAGTAGTGACTTTTCTAAAATCGGTTAACCACGTTGAGCAACACAATTCTCGTCCACAAGAACCCACCCCACCCAATCTTGCAGCTTCTTGTCTTGCGCCTACTTGTTTCATTTCAACACGCACAGAAAAAGCGCTTGCAAAATCGCGAATCAATTGTCGGAAATCAACTCTTGACTCAGCAGTGTAATAAAACGTTGCTTTGTTACCATCACCTTGATATTCTACATCTGACAATTTCATTTGCAATCCCAAACGCCCTAAAATCTCTCTTCCTTTGCGTTGCGTTTCTTCTTCCTTGTCTCTAGCAGTTTGCCAAATATCAATGTCTTTTTGAGTTGCTTTTCTATATATTTTATTGATTTCCTCGCTATCAATGGTAATATTTCGTTTTTTCATTTGCACTTTTACCAATTCTCCAGCCAATGAAACTACGCCAATATCATGACCTGGCGAACTTTCTACAGCCACAACATCTCCCATGGAAATGGTGAGATTATCAGTATTTCTATAAAAATGCTTACGTCCGTTTTTAAAACGAACCTCGAAAATATTGAATCGTTCTTGACCATTTGGCAATGTCATGTTTGACAGCCAATCAAAAACGGCTAATTTTTCACTGCCACTTCCACAAGTTCCAGTGCCACAATTTCCATTACTTTTGCAACCTTTTGGAACGCCATTTACGGTTGTTCCACAACTTCCACACGCCATGTAATTCTTATATTTAGATGGTTGTTGGTTTTTGGTTGATGGTTTTTAGTTCAAAAACTAACAACTACAAACAATTTACTAACAACCAAAAAGGTTCATATTTCTAATTATCAAACAGTTATAAAAATACATTTTTATAAAGTTTAATCAGTAAATATATAAAATCTGAGTGATAAGTGGCGTTAAAATTTTTGGTAAAAGAAAATAAGCTTTGAAATTGAGGTCTTTTTGATGTTATGTAATTTTCTAAATCAATAAAAATTACTTTTAATTTTGGTTTCAAAGAAGTAAATTTACTGAATGAAAAAAATTGTATTTATCACCATTTTTTTTTTGCACTTGTAAAACGAGTCAATTTAATTACGATACTATCAACAGTTATGAACTTCCAGCAACTATTTCAAATGCCGAGATTCAACAAATCTTAAGAGCTGAAGCATTTAGGAAAAATACGATTGTTGTTTTTAAGGACAAAATTTATGTTGTTGAAAAGTTAGATTCTATTCTTAAAACCCTGGCAAACAGCGCCTCTATTAATATCAAAAAAGATAGTATTCCTAAAAAGCAATTCATCATTATTAGCTCTAAAAGGTGATTTGTGTGAGTTTTGGGTGGTTATAATATTTTGTTAAGTTTAAATAAGAAACCTAAAATATCGAAACCTTATTAATTTTATTTATTAATAATTCCCATCACTCAGCTATCAACTTAAAAACATTCACTCCAATAGCATATCCATATATTTTATTGTTGGCTGTTTTATAAATTCTGATTTTGTTACATGCCATTCCTAAATCTATTTTAGACCATGAAATTCCTCCATCTTTGGTTTCAAAACCACTATTCATTGCGCCCACAAAACCATGATTTTCATCAATAAAACTAACACCAAATTCTCTAGATCTTGCGTCATCAATCAGGTTTATTTCTTGCCAAGTTTCTCCTCCATCAATAGTTTTTGCAACTCTTTGTTGTTTTACAGTTGGGTCAGGATTGTAAGATTGAATGGTGACATATCCAATTTTTTCAGTAGGAAATGATACTTTCCAAGTTGTTTCAAAAGGTCTATTTGACTGATATACTTTTTTCCAACTTTTTCCACCATCAATAGTTTTTAAAATTAACGCATTGGATGAAGCAATATCTTCAGTAGTTGCAGCGCAAGCAATTCCAATGTTTTTATCAAACATTTTAATATCAAAAAGCATTTTGCTATCATTATTCATAGAATGTGAAGTCCAAGTTTCTCCACTATCATGCGAAACCATCATGTTTGCAGGACTTCCAACTCTACCAACTGCATAAATATGATATTTATAGTCAATTTTTCCATGATTGATGTATTGTTCTTTGACAATATCTATCGCACACAAACCTTTCACATAAGGTCCTTTGTATGAAATTGGTTTCCATGTTTTTCCTCCGTCTTTTGTTCCATACAATGGAATTGTGTCAGAAACATTTGGAAAATAATCTGTGCCAACTGTGCCTACAAATCCAATATTCTTGTCAAGAAAAGCAATTGTTCTAAAAAATGACCCTTTTTGTTCTAATTGTTTTTCCCACGTTTTTCCGCCATCATTTGTATGGAATATTTTTCCAAATCCGTTTACATACCAACCTGTATTTTCATCAACAAAAGTGATGTCATCTTGTTTTCCAGGATATACTTCTGATTCTAATTTCGTCCAAGAAAAATTTTGGGAAAAAGTTGCATTTGTAAAAATGAAAAGCAGCAGTGTTTTAAAAAATAAATTTTTCATAATTGTGTGATTTGAAGTTCATATAAATTTAATTTAGTCTCTTGATGTTGTTGTTTTCTTTTCAAAACATACTTTATCGAAAAGTTTTCGAAACAAATTTATCTTAGATGAAACACACTTGAAATTCCTTGAAACCCGAATATGATCAGCATAAATACTTTTATTAATTAGCATCTTAAATTGATTTCGATGATCATTAGTATTTTAATTTTCTGATTTGTTACAGCTTTTTGGCAATTTTACTAAAAATAGTATCCTATTTATGATTCAAAGATTTGAAAAATCACCCCTTAAACTTCAACACTTCACTCCTGCCTTTTTTAAAAATTTTGTTGCTTGCGTGTTTTCCTTTGCGGAGTTCTTTTTGGGTTTCGTAAGGCAAATGAATGATTTCTTGACAAGCTGTTGAGCAGCAATTTTCCATTGTTGAAGCACATTCATCACATTGGATAAACAATAAATGACAGCCTTCGTTGGCGCAATTGGTATGCGTATCTGCAGTTTTTCCACATTGATGGCAATGTGCAATCACATCCTCTGAAATTTTTTCTGCACGTCTATCATCAAATACAAAGTTTTTCCCTAAAAACTTGTTTTCAATTCCCAAAGTATTTACTTGGCGTGTATATTCAATTATACCCCCTTCTAATTGAAACACATTTTTGAATCCTTTGTGTTTGTAATAGGCAGATGCTTTTTCGCAACGAATGCCTCCTGTGCAATACATCAATAATTTTTTGTCTTCTTTGTGGTCTTTTAATTCGGCTTCTATCAAATCCAACGAATCACGAAACGTATCCACATCTGGCGTAATAGCGCCTTCAAAATGCCCGATTTCGCTTTCATAATGATTGCGTATGTCCACGCAAATGGTGTTTGGGTCCGTCAATAAAGCATTGAATTCAGCCGCGTTTACATGAATTCCTTTGTTCGTTACATCAAAAGTTACATCATTCAAACCGTCAGCCACAATCTTGTTTCTGACTTTTACTTTGAGTTTTAAAAAGGATTTATTGTCTTGCTCAATGGCAACATTCAGTCGGATGTCTTTCAAAAAAGAAATGCTATCCAATTGCTTTTTCAACGTGTGCATATTCTCTGAAGGAACAGACAATTGAGCATTGATGCCTTCGTAAGAAACATAAATACGCCCCAAAACATCCAATGTATTCCAATCTAAAAACAATTTATCTCTTAAAATCTGTGGGTTTTTTATCTGATGGTATTGATAAAATGAAATGGTGATTCGGTCTTTGCCAGCAGCATCAATTAAGGCGGCGCGTTCTTTTGCGCTTAACTTGTTGTACAGTTGCATGCTATACTTTTTTTAAGTTATACGTTTACACTGAATGTATTTCAGTTTCTTATTTTATGTGACACAAAATTAGTTTTTTTCTGATAAAAAATAAATTTTAAACACTAAAAATTTTATTGCATCAATTTTAAACTTTTATTGATTTATCAAAAATTTCTCCTCTCAAATGATTGATTTTTTGGATATTTGTAACGAAATTTTATAAATAGAATTCAAATGAAAATAGCGGTAGTTGGTGCCACAGGAATGGTTGGCACTGTCATGTTAAAAGTTTTAGAAGAACGCAATTTACCAATCACTGAATTAATTCCTGTTGCATCAGAAAAATCTGCAGGGAAAAAGTTAACTTTTAAAGGAAAAGAATACACGATTGTAACGCTTGAACAAGCAGTTGCTTTAAAACCTGAAATCGCACTGTTTTCTGCTGGTGGCGAAACATCATTATTATGGGCGCCAAAATTTGCTAAAGTTGGCACCAAAGTGATAGACAATTCGTCTGCTTGGAGAATGGATGTTGATAAAAAATTAGTGGTGCCAGAAATCAACGGTGATGTGTTAACCAAAAACGATTATATTATTGCAAATCCTAATTGTTCTACGATTCAATTGGTGATGGTTTTAGCGCCTTTACATCTAAAATACAACATGAAACGTGTCATAATTTCCACGTATCAATCCGTTTCTGGAACTGGCGTAAAAGCTGTGCAACAATTAGAAAATGAAGAGGCTGGTATTGAAGGCGAAATGGCCTATCATTATAAAATTGGTAGAAATGCCATTCCTCAATGCGATGTATTTTTAGAAAATGGCTATACCAAAGAAGAAATGAAATTGGTAAAAGAACCTAAAAAGATTTTACGTGATGATTCGTTTTCAGTAACGGCAACTGCTGTCAGAATTCCTACTGCAGGGGGGCATTCAGAGGCTGTGAATGTAGAATTTGAACATGATTTTGATGTGACTGAAGTTCGCCGTATTTTAAGAGAAACACCAGGAGTAACTGTACAAGATGATTTGGCTAAAAACCTATATCCAATGCCAATTACTGCAAATGACAAAGACGAAGTTTTTGTTGGACGCATCCGAAGAGATGAATCTCAAGAAAAAACCTTAAATTTGTGGATTGTTGCTGACAACTTGCGAAAAGGAGCCGCAACCAACACCATTCAAATTGCTGAATATTTAATTGCACACAACTTGGTATAACTTTTAAATTACATCATGTCAACATTTTATAAAACAACCGTCAAAGAAGTAAAACAAGAAACCGCAAGTGCGGTTTCTGTGTTGTTTGATATTCCTGAAGCGTTCAAAAAAACCTTTCAATTTACTGCAGGGCAATATATTACTCTTCAAGCTTTCATCAAAGGAGCGCTTATCAGAAGAGCATATTCTATTTGCTCAACGCCACATAGTGGAGAAATCAGAGTCGCAATCAAAACTTTAGAAAATGGTGTTTTCTCAACCTATGCAACCAAAGAATTGAACGCAGGTGATGTCATTGAAATTGCTGCCCCTGAAGGTAGTTTTTTGTTGCAAACTCAACCTAATAAAAACTATATCGCATTTGCAGCAGGTAGTGGAATCACGCCCATTATGTCAATGTTAAAAACAGTGTTGGAAACAGAACCAAGTTCTACTTTTACCCTGATTTATGGAAACAAAACAGTTGCAGAAACCATTTTCTATTCTGAATTATTGGCTTTAAATGTAAAATATACCAACTTTCATTTAGATTTCATTTGCAGTCAAGAACGACAAGAAATTGCATTATTTGGCAGAATTGACAGCAGCACCACTAACTTTTTTATCAAAAATAAATACAAAGACATTGCTTTTGATGTTACATTTTTATGTGGCCCTGAAGCAATGATTCACACAGTTTCTAATACATTAGTTGAGGATGGTTTTTTATCGGAAAATATAAATTTTGAATTGTTTACAGCAGCTATTGATGAGACAGCTGTTGCTGAAATCAAACATGGAACCACTGAAATAACAGTGCTTTTGGAAGAGGAAGAAACCACGTTTACGATGAACCAAACTGATACTATTTTGTCAACGCTTTTGCGTCATCATATTGATGCCCCTTATTCCTGTCAAGGTGGCGTTTGTAGTTCTTGTTTGGCAAAAGTAACTGATGGAAAAGCTATAATGACCAAAAATTCTATTTTAACAGATGGCGAAATTGCAGACGGATTTATCCTTACTTGTCAAGCACATCCAACTACTTCAAAAATAATAATTGATTTTGATGATGTATAAAAAACAGTATTTTTGTAAACTATGGATTTTTATAATATCAAAAATGCTTTACTAATCGGATTTTTCATGGCTTTCATGATCGGTCCTGTTTTTTTTATGCTGATTCAAACTAGTATTTTAAAAGGCGCAAGAGCAGCAATCATTTTTGATTTGGGCGTGATTATTGGTGATATTTGTTTTATTCTTTTGGCATATTACGGCAGTAGATCTTTGCTCGAAAAAATCAAAGACGACCCAAGGTTATTTTTTATTGGTGGTTTGGTATTAATTATTTATGGTTTGATTACTTATTTTGATAAAGAAAACAGAAAACAAGCACTAGAAACCAGCAAAGTGTTAGAGGTTTCCATCAAAAACAATTACCTAAAACTCTTCGTAAAAGGATTTTTTTTAAACTTTATCAATATTGGTGTGCTTACTTTTTGGTTGGGCGCAGTTTTGGTGATTGGGCCTTCTCTTGACATGAGTAGAAGTGCTATTTTTTCTTACTTCGGATTTATTATTTTGGGGTATTTTGCTACAGATTTGGGAAAAATATTTTTAGCTAAAAGACTAAAAGCCAAAATGACTCCTGCCATTATTTTTCGAATAAAAAGAATCATGGGCGTTATTCTGATTGTTTGTGGTGTTTTTTTAATGATCAAAGGTTTTATTCCGAATGAACATTTGAATCAATTCATAAATTGATATCCATTGACTTTTTAAATTTAAAACAGTTTCGTAAATATATACTATCTTTAACCCGTTGGGTGCAATTAATTTTTGACGATAATTTTTGGTCAGTTTGAGTGATTTTCGATAGAAAATCGTATCGAAAACAGAAAAATTAGTGTTAAAAATGATTCACGACACATTTTTTATCCCGATTTAATGCACAAAAAATACTCGAACGGACGTTTTTAATAATTGTACTTAACGGGTTAACTTTATTATAAAATAATTAGAGAAATTTAATAATTTTTGAAAACACTCTCTTAATTTTGTTTAAATCAGTACACTTTTTGCTGAGGATTTCCATACTTATTTTGATTTTTAAGCGTCCGGATTGTTTTTTGAATTGTTTTTGCAACAGTTACCGCCGTTAACTGTTGTGTTTATTTTTATTAATAGGTTTGTATCAGAACGTCTGTCGGAATATTTAATCCGTTGTGTAATTGACGAATCATTTCTAACGATAATTTTCTTTTTCGGTTCAAAATTTCACTTGCTCGACTTTTATATCCAACAATTTTTGCTAAATCGTTTTGATTATAGCCCATTTGCTCCATTCTGAATTTTATTGCTTCGATTGGGTCAGGCAAATCAATTCGGAAATTTTCGTTTTCATATTGGTCAATTAACATTCCCAAAAGTTCCAACTCATCACCTTGTTCAGTGCCTTTTTTTGAGTCAAAAATTATTTCAAGTCTTTCCAATGCTTGATTATAATCGTTTTCCGTTTTTATAAGATTTATGTTCATAATCTAAATTGTATTTGCATTAATTTTATCATATTCTGCGTGCGTTCCAATAAATCGAATCCAAGCCATTTTGTATTCATAATTTATTTTCACTATTAATCTGAAATTATTTCCTTTGATGTTAAAAACTACTCGATTATCATTCAGAATACTTGCGCTTGGATATTCTTTTTTAATTTGGTTCGGATTTTCCCATTCAGCTTTTTGTGCTTCTCGAAACCACGCTTTTAATTGTTGTTCACAATCTTCATGTTTCTCCCAAAAATTCCTCAATATTTTTTTCGCAACTACTCTCAAATCTTTTTTTACAAAGATATAAATTATTTACCGTTTTGGTAACAATTTGTATTTTATTATTCAGATTTCAGTTTTGTGAATTTTTTTAAGAGAACATACCAGTTAACGGTCTCGGCTTGACCTATAAGCTTTGGATGATGATTATGGCGTGTATAAAATTTGTTTGAGAAGATAGGAAAAGAAAAATTATCTAATTTTATCATAAAAGATTTAGAGAAATTTAATTCTTTAAGTATTTAACTTACTATTAAAAAAAGAAAAACCTTCAAACAAAAGTTGAAGGTTCTAAAAGTAGCGGGAACTGGACTCTAACCAGTGACCTTCGGGTTATGAGCCCGACGAGCTACCTACTGCTCTATCCCGCGATTTCGAGTGCAAATATACAACAGTTTTTAACCCTTGCAAGGTTTATTTGAATATTATTTAAAAAAAGGAAGATGTTTTTAGTTCAAACACAAAACCTGCATTTAATGGTAATTCATAGGATTTTGTAGCACAAAAATCTAACACAAGTTCGATATCTGTTTTGTGAATTTCAATCAAATCTATTATAATTGGCGTTGCTGCTTTATGTTATCTCGTTTATAACTTAAGCGGACTGATTCTAATTTAAATTCATTACTGTAATGTCGTTTTTTCATAATTCTAAGGTATTTGTTTTTATTTAAACAGTCTTAAAGTTATGTCCGAGTAAATGTAGTAACTCCAAATTAAGGCTGTACTTAGAATCAAACTATTTTGAAGGAGATTTATTTGAAATAATCAAGTAAATAGTTTTCTGAAAAATACGGATAGTTCAATTTATTTCTCAGTTGGTTGTATTGATTTTTTATGTCGTCCCTTTTGGATGTAGTTTTCGTACTTGCAAATACATAAATAAGATTTAAGGGGACCTCTAAAAATTAACTCACTATAAATCAATTGATTATTCGTATATTTATGACATTAAAATAATTTTTAAAAGATGTATAAAAGGAGAGGGAATAAAGGTTTATTTGATGATGAGTTTACTAAAGAGCGTTTATCGGCAATGGGTAATCCATTAGAGTCAATCAGTAAAGTAATTGATTTTGAGTTTTTTAGAGATTCACTAGAAAGTAAATTACTCAACACCAACAAAAAGAATAATGCAGGAGCAAAGCCTTATGATGTTGTGTTGTTATTCAAGATATTGATACTTCAACGTTATTATGGTCTAGGAGATAGTCAAGTGGAATATCAAATTTTGGATAGAACCAGTTTTAAGAATTTTTTAGGATTAGAAACAGGCGATAAAGTGCCTGATGAGAAAACAGTATGGAGTTTTAGAGAGCGTGTAACAAAAACAGGATTGGTAGAAGAATTATTTGAACAATTCACATCCTTTTTAGAAGCGCAAGAACTTCTATTTAATGAAGGTCAAATGATAGACGCTAGTTTTACCGTAGCACCTCGTCAACGAAACACAAGGGAAGAGAACAAGAAAATTAAAAAAGGAGAGGGTGATGATTTATGGAATGA
>DDMS01000021.1 GCA_002340765.1 Flavobacteriaceae bacterium UBA2540
GGCACGAGAAAAGAAGCACCAAAGCAGGTTATTAAAGCGATTGATTAGGAAGGGATTTTCAAAGTTCAGAATTTAATATTCAAAGTTTTGGATTCGTTTATGATAAAAAGTCCTGCTTTTATGAGAATTTCAAGTTCGTTAATGAGTTATAAAGCTTTTTCCTCAACTAAAAAGCAAACTACTTTTCCTATCTTTGTGCAAATAACGAAATCGATTGAAGTTTTATTAATGTAGCATTTTACTAATGTAAAAATGGGTCAATTTTGTTACGGACTAAATTGCTATATCGTTTCATTAATTCATAATTAAATTAAGACTATGCCTTTTTACCATCAATTAGGAAAAATTCCACTGAAAAGACACACCCAATTCCGAAAAAAAGACGGGACATTATATTACGAACAATTGTTTGGGACCATTGGTTTTGAAGGAATGTCAACCAATAGTTATCACGAACAAAGACCTACTATGGTCAAAGAAATTCGCAAACAATATTCTGTAGCGCCAAAAATTGCCAAAGCAAATAATATCCAATCGTATCGTTTGAGAGGATTTCAAGTTTCACCTGAAAATGATTATTTGGAAAGTAGAAAAGTGTTACTGACGAACTCAGATTGTCATATAATTTTGGCAGCGCCAAAACAATCAACCCAAGATTATTTTTACAAAAATACTGATGCAGATGAGGTCATTTTTATTCATAAAGGATCAGGCAAACTAAGAACGCATTTGGGAAATATCGATTTTAAATATGGTGATTATTTGGTAATTCCGCGTGGAATTATTTATAAAATCGATTTTGATACCACTGAAAACAGGTTGTTTATCGTAGAAAGTTATCACCCAATTTATACTCCTAAACGGTATAGAAACTGGTTCGGGCAATTGTTAGAACACGCTCCTTTTTGTGAACGGGACATCAGAAGACCTTATGAATTAGAAACCAATAATGAATTGGGAGATTTTATCATCAAGGTAAAAAAACAAGGAGAAATCATAGAAATGGTGTATGCTTCTCATCCATTTGATGTGATTGGTTATGATGGCTACAATTATCCGTATGCATTTTCAATTCATGATTTTGAACCTATTACTGGGCGCATTCATCAACCACCACCAGTTCACCAAACGTTTGAAACGAGTGCTTTTGTGATTTGCAGTTTTGTGCCGCGTTTGTATGATTATCATCCACAGTCAATTCCTGCGCCATACAATCATAGTAATATTGATTCTGATGAGGTATTGTATTATGTTGATGGCGATTTTATGAGTAGAAACGACATTGAAGTAGGACATATTTCTCTGCATCCAGCAGGAATTCCTCATGGACCACATCCAGGAGCCACTGAAAGAAGTATTGGTAAAACTTCTACTGAAGAATTGGCTGTTATGGTGGATACTTTTAAACCGCTGATGCTTACCGAAGAAGCTATGAAAATTGCGGATGAGAAGTATTATCAGTCGTGGCTATAAGCCCATCCCAACCTTCCCAAAGGGAAGGAGTTCTCATCGTAAAGAAAAATATTTTTATGATGTAAAGTTGTTTAGTTCTTAAAAATTATCAATAAATAAATTAGAAATTCCAAATACCCAGTTTGGAGTTCCCTCCCTTTGGGAGGGTTAGGGTGGGCTTTTAAATATGAAAAAATCAGAAATACAATCCGTAAACTACGGGTTAGAAAAAATTTTTGAAGGAGCACAAGATTTTCTTCCATTATTAGGAACAGATTATGTAGAGTTTTATGTGGGGAATGCAAAACAGGCTGCCCATTTTTATAAAACTGCTTTTGGTTTTCAATCTCATGCTTATAAAGGTTTAGAAACGGGTTCAAAAGATGCTGTGAGTTATGTGTTAACACAAGATAAAATTAAATTAATTTTAACAACTCCCTTAAACAGTAAATCACCAATTAACGATCATATTGTAAAACATGGAGATGGCGTAAAAGTGATTGCGCTTTGGGTTGATGATGCAAAAAAGGCATACCAAGAAACCATTTCAAGAGGCGCAAAATCATATATGAGACCAACAGTAGAAAAAGATGAATTTGGCGAAGTTGTTCGTTCAGGAATTTTTACGTATGGAGAAACTGTTCATATTTTTGTAGAGCGAAAAAATTATAAGGGAACTTTTTTACCCGGATTTACTAAATGGGAATCAGACTATAATCCGCCAGCTGCAGGATTAAAATTTATTGATCATATGGTTGGAAATGTAGGCTGGAATCAAATGAATGTTTGGGTAAAGTGGTATGAAGATGTGATGGGTTTTGAAAACTTTTTATCTTTTGACGACAAACAAATTCACACTGAATATTCTGCCCTAATGAGTAAAGTAATGTCGAATGGAAATGGTCGTATCAAATTTCCAATTAATGAACCTGCAGAAGGAAAAAAACGTTCTCAAATTGAAGAATATTTGGATTTTTATGAAGGTGCAGGTGTGCAACACATTGCAGTTGCCACTAATGACATCATTAAAACTGTAAGTCAATTAAAAGCAAATGGCGTTGAGTTTTTATCAACTCCCCCAGAATCTTATTATAAAGCAGTTCCAGAAAGATTAGAAGCTTTTAGTCACGAATTGAGAGAAGATATTGAAAAATTAAAAGCTCTTGGAATCATGATTGATGCAGATGAAGAAGGGTATTTATTGCAAATTTTCACAAAACCAGTGGAAGACAGGCCTACGTTATTTTTTGAAATCATTCAAAGAATGGGTGCCAAAGGTTTTGGTGCAGGAAATTTTAAGGCATTGTTTGAATCTATTGAAAGAGAACAAGCGAAAAGAGGAACGCTATAAGGTTCAATATTTAAAGTTTTAAATTCAAAGTTTTGGGGGATGTCAAATCTATTTTCTTGATTCTCTTATCTTTGTTTTACAATTTAGATTCTTACTAAAATGAACAAAGACGAAATTTTAAAAGCAATCGAAGAAAAATACAACGAATTGGGGGTTCCAGTTGATGCGATGTTAGAGGGGTTGTTGTGGAGTACACCCATCACGTATTGGGATTATATTCAAACTGATGCTTTGCTAGGATTACAAATTCCAAGAACCACACAACCAGATGAAATGGTGTTTATCATGTATCATCAAGTCAACGAATTGTTGTTTAAAATGGTTTTGTGGGAAATAGATCAAGTTGCAAAAACAACGGATGTTTCTGCGGATAAATTTACGATGCATTTAGGCAGAATCAGTCGTTATTTTGACATGTTGTGCAGTTCTTTTTCAGTGCTGGCCGAAGGAATGGAACCTGAACAATATCTGAAATTTAGAAATACCTTGACACCTGCAAGCGGATTTCAAAGTGCGCAATATCGCAAAATCGAATTTGCTTCTACAGAATTAATCAATCTGATTGATGCACGTTTTCGAGAAACTATTGATAGAAATTCTTCTTTTAGAAATGCTTACAATCATTTGTATTGGCAAGCTGCAGGAAAAAACTATACCACAGGACAAAAATCAACCTTATTAAATCTTTTTGAAAAAAAATATTTGGGGGATTTTATTGATTTTATGGAGGATTATAATAATATTAATTTATCAAAAAAATTCAAACAATTACCCAAAGAAGTGCAGCAAAATGAAAGTTTGATAAAAGCGATGCGTCATTATGATTATACTGTAAATGTAAAATGGGTGATGGCACATTACAATGCTGCAGCCAAATATTTGGGCGGGAATGACAAAGATTTGGAAGCTACAGGTGGCAGTAGTTGGCGAAAATACATGCATCCAAAATACCAACGTAGAATTTTTTACCCCTATTTATGGAGTGAAGACGAACTGAAAAATTGGGGTATTTTTTAAATATTAAAAAATTGTAAAAAAGTCATTATCAAGTTTGTTTTTATTGATTTTTTTATTTTTGGAACAGTAATTGTCACTCCTTTTTTATATGTTTGATTTCAATATGAAAAAGCACCTAACAATTTTTTTATTTCTTTCGTTTTTGACAGCTCAAGGTCAAGAACAAAAACCTGCTTTTAAAAGTGGAGAATGGCTTCGTTATAAAATGAGTTATAGCGGTTTTTTAAGAGCCGGAACAGCTGTTTTAGAAGTGGAAGAAAAAGAATATCAAGGTAAAAAAGTATTTCACACAAAAGGCACAGGTTGGACTTCAGGAATGATCAAATGGTTTTTTGAAGTAGAAGATTATTATGAATCTTATTTTGATAAAGAAAACATAAAACCATATGTTTTCAAAAGAGAGATTTACGAAGGAGGCTATAAAAAGCATACGATAACTTCATTTAATCATGATGTAAGAAAAGCCTATGTGCAGGATTTTACACTCCAAAGAGATACTTCAGTGGCATTTTACAAAGTTCAAGACATGCTTTCCTCTTTTTATTATTTAAGAAGTTTGGATGTTTCTAAAATTAAAGCTGGAGATGAAATAAAATTAGACATGTTTTTTGATGATGAAACATTTCCTTTTAAACTTAAGTTTTTAGGAAAACAAACCATCAGAACACATTTTGGCAAAATAGAAACATTGGTTTTCAGGCCATATGTTATATCAGGAAGGGTTTTTAAAGAGCAAGAAAGTATTACTTTATGGATTTCTGATGACGCGAATAAAATCCCTGTTAAATTAAGAGCTGATTTAAGAGTAGGTTCTTTGACTGCTGAGCTTGAGGAATTTAGAGGCTTAGCAGGTCCTTTTTTAAAGAAGTAAAAAAAAAATTTAACAAAATCATAATGACAACTTATCCAATTCAATTTAGGATAAATCAATTTTATTTGTACTTTTGAAAAATTATCAAAAAGTCAGTAATTCTTGAAAAAATTAGCATTTTTAGTGGTTCTTGTCATTTCTTTTTCATCTTGTAACAATGTTGAAAAAAAAGAAAGTGAAGCTAAGAAAGCAAAAAAATCTGAATTTCGATTTGGCTATAAATTAGATGATTATAACGTAATTCAGGATACCATAAAAAATGGAGAAAGTTTTGGAGTGATACTAGACAGACACCATGTTTTATACCCTCAAATTAGTGATATTGCTACTTCTGTAAAAGAAGTTTTTGATGTTACAAAAGTTAAAGCAGGAAAACCATACACTATTTTAACAAGCAAAGATTCTATTCAAAAAGCACAGGTTTTTATTTATAAACATGGTAATGGTAAGGCCACTGTATTAGATTTTAAAGACTCAATCATCACGGCAAAGCTCCACCAAAAACCTATAAAAATTGTCGAAAAAATTGCAACAGGTGTTATCAATTATAACCTTTCGGTGACTATGGATAGTTTAGGATTGAAACCAAATTTAACATGGGAAGTTGCTGATATTTATGCTTGGACGTTGGATTTTTATAGATTGCAAAAAGGAGATTCATTCAAGATTGTTTATGAAGAAAAATTCATAGATGATACCATTCATGCAGGTTATGGAAAAATAAAATCTGCAGTTTTTAAGCATAATGGGAAAAAATTATATGCATTCCGTTTTTTAACAGATTCTATCAAAGGTAAAGCAGAATATTATAACGAACTTGGAAATATGTTGCGTAGTCAGTTTTTGAAAGCACCCATTAAATTCCAATATCGTATTTCATCAAGATACAATTTAAACAGAAGAATTGCTTTGTATGGAAACATTGCAAGACCTCACAAAGGAACAGATTTTGCGGCAAATTATGGTACTCCAATCATTGCAACAGCAAGTGGTACAGTAATAGAATCTGCCATGAAAGGTGGAAACGGAAACTATGTGAAAATAAAACACAATAGCACATACACGACTCAATATTTGCATATGAGTAAACGAAAAGTAAAAGTCGGTGAATATGTAAGGCAAGGAGATGTGATTGGTTGGGTTGGAATGACAGGAAATACCTCAGGGCCACATGTGTGTTATCGTTTTTGGAAATTTGGACAACAAGTAGACCCTTTTCGTGAAAAATTACCTACAGCACAACCAATAGATCAAAGTGTAAAACCAAGATTTTTACAGTTTATTGCCCCTTTAAAATATCAGTTAGACAACAAAAAAAAGCCAACAAGAAAACCAGACAATATCACAGAAACGATTGCAAAAAAATAACAAATGAGTCTACATAATATCAATCCAACCAAAACACTTTCTTGGAAAAAACTTAGAAATCATTTTCAAGATATTCAACATACAACCATCAAAGAATACTATAGAGACCCAAATAGAAAACAAGATTTTTCTATTCAATTTCAGGATGTATTCGTTGATTTTTCAAAAAATAGGATTTCTAAAGAAACCATTTCATTGTTAGTAAATTTAGCCAAAGAAGTTGGTTTGAAAGAAGCTATTGAAAGTCAATTTACGGGTGAAGTTATCAATGTAACTGAAAACAGAGCGGTTTTGCATGCGGCTTTGCGCAGCAATTCTGAGGAACCAATTTTGGTAGATGGAAAAAACATCAAACCTCAAATTCAGTCTGCACTTCGAAAAATAAAGAGTTTTACCAATAAAGTAACCTCTGGAAAATGGAAAGGATATACAGGAAAACCAGTAACTGATATCGTAAATATTGGAATTGGCGGTTCTGATTTAGGACCAGATATGATTGTGGAATCTTTAAAATTCTATAAAAATCAGTTACATACTCATTTTGTATCAAATGTTGATGGAGATCATGTTTCTGAAGTAATTAAAAAATTGAATCCAGAAACGACACTTTTTGTGATTGTATCAAAAACATTTACCACACAAGAAACACTTTCAAATGCAGAAACCATTAAAAATTGGTTTTTAAAATCAGCTACTATTTTTGATATTCCAAAACATTTTGTGGCAGTTTCTACCAATTTAGAAGCCATTGACAATTTCGGAATTTCAAAAGAAAATGTTTTCCCTATGTGGGATTGGGTTGGAGGTCGATTTTCATTATGGTCAGCAGTGGGGTTATCTATTAGTTTGTCTGTTGGTTTTGAAAATTACAAAGCACTTTTAGATGGTGCAGAAGCTATGGATATCCATTTCAGAAACGAAGATTTTGAACAAAATATTCCAGTAATTTTAGCATTAATTAGTGTTTGGTATAATAATTTTTATAACGCTGAAACAGAAGCTGTGCTGCCCTATTCACAATATTTATCAAAACTTCCTGCCTATTTACAGCAAGCCATTATGGAAAGTAATGGAAAAGGAGTGGATAGAAATGGGGATAAAATTGATTATCAAACAGGCACGATTGTTTGGGGAAGTACAGGAACCAATATGCAACATGCTTTTATGCAATTGGTGCATCAAGGAACAAAATTAGTTCCTGCTGATTTTATTGGATATAAGGAGTCTTTATATGGATTGAAAGATCATCACAAAAAGCTGATGGCAAATTTATATGGTCAAATGGATGCTTTGGCTTTTGGTAAAACAGCAGAAGAAGTGCACTTGGAATTAAAATCTTCGGGCAAAGAGGATAAAATCTCAACGTTGTTACCTTTCAAAGTTTTTGAAGGAAATAGACCAAGCAACGCAATTCTTATTGACAAGCTTACACCTGAATCTTTGGGTAAATTAGTCGCTTTGTATGAACATAAAATTTTCACTCAGGGGATTTTATGGAATATTTACAGTTATGACCAATTTGGAGTTGAATTAGGCAAAGAATTGGCCAACAAGTTGTTGAAAAATCAATAAATAATCCTTTCTACTTTCAATAAAACAAAATTTAACGAATTCCTAAAAATTTGTTAATAAACCTGTTTATAACTAACATGTTGATTACTAATCATTAACATCCTTTTTATTTATCTTAATTTCTTGTTAAAACTTAACATTAAATTAACATTGCAATACGGCAAAAGCATGAATTTTGCAGAACATTTTTTAACTTAAAAATAAATTCAAAACAATGAAAAAAATTACCAAATTTTTATTAGTTCCTGTGGCATTGTTACTTTCTTCTGTAATGATGTCTCAAGTAACAACTTCTAGTATGACTGGAAGAGTTACTGATGATCAGGGAGCAGTTATGGGAGCTACAGTGATTGCAACTCACCAACCTTCTGGAACGACTTATGGAACTACAACAAATGATGAAGGGCGATACAATTTGCCTGGAATGCGTGTTGGTGGACCCTACAAAGTAGAGGTTACTTTTATTGGTTATGGAAAAAACACAACCAATAATATTACTATTGGATTAGGTGCGCCTTATATCCATAATGTGATATTGACAGAAGAAAACGTATCCTTAGATAAAGTTGTTATTTCATCAAAAAGATCAAAATTCTCTGCTGAAAAAACGGGTGCAACAACTAATATTTCAAATCAAGAGTTGTCAATTATGCCAACGATTAATAGAAGTATTACGGATATTACTCGTATTTCGCCATATGCAAATGGAATGAATATTGCTGGTGGTGATGGGCGTTCTACAAACTTTACAATCGACGGTGCGAATTTCAACAATAATTTTGGATTAAGTTCTAGATTGCCTGGAGGTGGAAATCCGATTTCAATTGATGCTATTGAGGAGATTCAAGTAGTAATAGCTCCTTTTGATGTTCGTCAAACTAACTTCATTGGAGGAGGAATCAATGCAATTACAAAATCGGGGACAAACACTTTTAAAGGATCTGCGTATACCTTGTTTAATAACCAGGATATGAGAGGAAATAGAATTGGAGATTCAGATTTTGGAGTTCGACCTGAGGAGTCAACCACAACTTATGGTGTTACTTTTGGTGGGCCAATTATCAAAAATAAATTGTTCTTTTTTATCAATGCTGAATCAGTTGTGATGCCAGGACAAGTTGTTAACTGGAGACCTTCTACTAATGGAGTTGCTGATCTTGATATGCAAATTTCAAGAACTAGTACTACTGATTTAGATAGAGTTAGAGATCATTTAATCTCTAATTATGGCTATGACCCAGGATCTTATTCAGATTATCCTGCTGATGAAACAAATAAAAAATTACTTGCGCGTATTGATTGGAACATCAATCCTGCAAATAAATTGAGTTTGAGATATAATTTTACAAAAAATCAAGGCTGGAATCCTACAAACGGTAACTCAACAGATGCTGGTTTTAGAAACAGAACTATGAATCGTATTTCTCAATTTTCGATGGCTTTCTCAAATTCCATTTATTCAATGGACAATACTGTAAATTCGATTTCTTTGGATTTAAACAGTAGAATTTCTGATAAGCTTTCTAATCAATTTTTAGCTACTTATTCAAAAATACAAGATGCACGTGGTTCTAATTCATCTCCATTCCCTTTTATTGATATCATGAATGGACTAGATTCCAGCGGGAATCAAATTACAGAGCCTTACATATCAGCAGGGTACGAATTGTTTACATGGAACAATGCCGTTAATAATAACACATTAACAGTTACTAATAACTTGACCTATTATTTAGACAATCATAAAATTACTGGAGGAGTTAGTTTTGAACACCAATTAGCCAATAACTCCTATATGAGAAATGGTACTGGTTATTATAGATATGCAAGTGTTGAAGATTTCTTAAATCAAGCTGCACCAAGAGATTTTGCCTTAACTTATGGGTATGATGGAGAATTAAATCCAACAGCTGAAGTAGCCTTCAATCAATTGGGTTTTTATATTCAAGACGATTGGGATGTAAATTCTAAATTTAAGTTATCTTATGGTATCCGTGCAGACTATTTAAGATATGAAGATAATATTTTAAGAAACAACGCGATTTTTGATCTTAGTTATGGTGGAAGAAATATTGATACTGGAAAATGGCCAGAGGCAAATATCCTATTTTCTCCAAGAGTTGGATTTAGTTGGGACATCAAAGAAGATCAAAGCTTGAAACTACGAGGAGGAACAGGTATTTTTACAGGTAGATTACCATTAGTATTCTTTACAAACATGCCAACAAACTCAGGAATGGTTCAAGGAAGTGTTGCGGCAGTTACAAGATACAATTCTGACGGTTCTATTCGTTCTGTTGATCCAAGATTAGCTGGGTTGGCAGGTCCAATAATTACGGATGTAAATGAGATGATCAGTAGATTAGGAGTTCCAAATACAATTACTCCTGAAGATGGCGTTTTACCAAGAAATATCAATGGAGTAGATCCTAATTTTAAAATGCCTCAAGTATGGAAAACCTCTTTAGCACTTGATTATCAAGTTCCAGTTTCTTTTCCATTGTCTGTTTCTGTAGAAGGTATTTTTACACAAAACTTAAACGGCGTAATGCTTAAAAATTACAACATAAAAAGATTAACTTCATCTTGGGAAACTTTTTCAGGATCTGACAACAGATATATATACCCTTCAGCTGCAAATGTAGAATTTAATACTACTGATGCTTATGTATTAAGCAATACAAACCAAGGATGGGGTGCAATATCAAATGTAACTGTAAATGCAGAACCTATCAAAGATTTAAAATTGATGGCTGCCTTCACTTACACAGACTCAAGAGAAATTTCGGGTATGCCAGGTAGTAATGCACAATCTGCGTATACAGGTCTATTTGGAGTTAATGGACCTCATTTACCAGAACTTCAATTATCACAGTATGTTGTTCCTACAAAAGTAATTGGATCGGTTTCCTATAAAATTCCTTGGGGTTCTGGAAAATTACAATCAGCTTCGATCTTCAATTTATTTTACTCAGGCTTTTCTCCTTTTGGAACTAGTTTTCAT
Organism: Flavobacteriaceae bacterium UBA2540; assembly: GCA_002340765.1. Lineage (GTDB taxonomy): Bacteria > Bacteroidota > Bacteroidia > Flavobacteriales > Flavobacteriaceae > Polaribacter. The sequence goes on from DDMS01000021.1 coordinate 10,636, forward strand.
TATTCAAATGACATGAATGGTGATGGAATTGCTACTGATTTGATATATATTCCTAGTGCAAAAGGTGATATTCAATTTGTTACCTCTGCTGATGAAGATGCATTCTTTAACTTCCTAGAACAAGATAAATATTTAAAAGCTAATAGGGGTAAATATGCTGAAGCAAATGCAGCACGTGCTCCTTGGGTTCACAGTTTTGATTTGAGGTTTTTACAAGAGTTATATATAAATGCTGGGAAAACTAAAAACACGCTTCAATTTAGTTTCGACTTTATCAATTTTGGAAATTTACTAAACTCTAAATGGGGTGTAGTTAAAAATGATAATGTTTCTAACAATGGTAAAATTTTAAAGTACGAAGGTAAAGATGCAAATAATGTTCCTACTTTTTCTTTCGCAAAATCAAATGGAGAGTTTTTAACACAAACTTATGATTACAATTACAATTTTAATCAAACTTGGAGATTGCAAGTAGGTGTGAAATATTCTTTCTAAATAGCTTATTAATTTTTAGTAAAACCACCTCAATTGAGGTGGTTTTTTTATTTTTAAAATTAGTAACTTTACCACTTTAAATTTTCAAATTTATTATGAAAGACATACATTCTTATTGGGCTTATTTGGTATTAGCACTTTTAATTTTTGCTGTAATCAATGCTGTTATTGGCCTTACTCAAAAAAAACAATTTACAGATAAAGATTTACGAATTGGATTGTTTACGTTAATCGTTTCACATATTCAATTATTAATTGGTCTTGGATGGTATTTTATGTCACCTTGGTATCAAGCATTAAAAGAAGATTCAGCTACAGTTATGGGTGATAAAGCCACAAGATTATTAGCAGTTGAACATCCAACAATGATGATTTTAGCGTTGGTTTTTATCACAATAGGATGGTCTAAACACAAAAAGAAAACTACGGATGCTGCTAAATTTAAAACTTTTGTAATTTTTTATGGATTAGGATTGGTATTTATTTTGTCAAAAATTCCATGGACAAATTGGTTTAATTAATGAAGATTTTAAGTTACATTCTTTCTCCAATCTTTGCATTGGTTTTCTATACATTACTAATTATTTTTCATCCAATTCAATGGCTTGGGTTAAAACTTTTTGGATATAAAGGGCATAAATTTGTAGTTGATTACATGAATTGGGTTTTAATGAAATCGTTATTATTTCTTTTAATTCCTGTAAAAGTTGAAAATGAATACGATTTGCCAGAAGACACCACACTCATTTTTGTAGCTAATCATCAAGGAATGTTTGATATTCCTCCAATCATTTGGAAGTTTAGAAAACACCATCCAAAGTTTGTTTCAAAAGTTGAATTAGGAAAAGGAATTCCAAGTATTTCTTTCAATCTAAGACATGGAGGTGCAGCACTGATTAATAGAAAAGACAGCAAACAAGCGATTGCTGAACTCACTGCTTTTGCAAAAAAAATAAATACCAATAAATGGTCTGCAGTTATTTTTCCTGAAGGTACAAGAAGTAGAAACGGTCAACCAAAAGAATTCGCTGTAAATGGGTTAAAAGTGCTCACCAAATACAATAAAGAAGGATTTGTTGTACCTTTAACCATCAATAATTCCTGGAAAGTATTCAAATATGGTAAATTTCCTTTGGGAATTGGTAGTACAATTTCTATCAAAACGCACGAACCTATCAAAATAGATTCTTTACCTTTTGAAGAATTATTCGCAAAAACAGAAACAATTATTACAAAATCAATTTTATAAATGTCAATTCAAAATATCAGAAAAGAAGTGATGCTTACCCTAGAAAAAAGCATTAATACTATTTTTAACAACTATTTAATTCCTGCTGAAAAAATTTGGCAGCCAACCGATTTTTTACCCAATTCACAAAGCGATACATTTATCAGTGAAATAGAAGAAATACGTGAAATTTCTAAAGAATTGGAAGATGATTTTTGGGTAGTTTTAGTAGGCGATACCATTACTGAAGAGGCTTTACCAACTTATGAATCTTGGTTGTTAGACTTGGACGGAATTACGCAAGATCCAGATAACAATTGGGCAAAATGGGTAAGAGCTTGGACGGCTGAAGAAAACAGACATGGGGATGTTTTGAACAAATATTTGTATTTATCAGGACGTGTAAACATGCGCGAAGTAGAAATTTCTACCCAACATTTAATTACAGATGGTTTTGATATTGGCACATCTACAGATCCATACAAAAACTTTGTTTATACCAGTTTTCAAGAATTAGCAACCTACGTTTCTCATAATAATGTGGCTAAAATAGCCAAACAAAGGGGTCATAAAGCATTGGCAAAAATGTCAAAAATAATTGCTGGTGACGAAATGCGCCATCACTTGGCATATACACATTTTGTAAAAGAAATTTTTAAAATTGATGCAAGTGAAATGATGTTGGCTTTTCAACACATGATGAAATATAAAATCGTAATGCCAGCAATGCATTTAAGAGAATCTTTCAACGGAAAAGGCAGTTTGTTCAACGATTTTTCAACAGTTGCTCAAAGAATTGGCGTTTACACGGGCTATGATTATATCGATATTTTGAAAAAATTAATTGCCTCTTGGGGAATTGATAAAATCATGAACTTAACTCCTGAAGCAGAAAAAGCAAGAGATTTCTTGATGAATTTGCCAGACAGAATGACCAGAATTACAGAAAGAATGGTTATTCCTGATACAAAATTCGAATTTAAATGGATGATTCAACCAAGTTAATAATTTTTTAAACTTTTTCAACAATGTTTTCAAAACGCGCTCCTGCAAAGTTTTTAAAACCTTTTAGGTGTAATTTCTAATCTTAAATACTTACCAAGGTCAAAAAAAAGACCTTGCAGGAAAATTTAAAAGAGTTTTTTATTGTTTATAAATCAATAGAAAATGAATCTTTATCTTTCAAAAATCCCAAATTTTCTCTTGTGTTTTCTTGGTCTTTTTTATTGATTTTTGAAACGATAATTCCTTCTTCATTGTATTGCAAATCAGAAAGTTGCGTTCCTAAATAATCAATAATTAACGAATTTCCACAATATTGATACTGATTTTCATCAACACCAATTCTGTTCACACCAATTGTATAACTCATGTTTTCAATTGCTCGTGCTTTTAAGAGTGTATCCCAAGCTTTTATTCGTGCAATTGGCCAATTAGCCATGTAAATCAAAAGGTCATAGTTTTCGATATTTCTTGCCCAAACAGGGAAACGCAAATCATAGCAAATCAATCCGCAAATTTTCCAGCCTTGGTAATGAATAATTGTCTTTTTCTTCCCAGAAACATACACTTTATCTTCGCCAGCAAGTGTAAAAGTATGTTTTTTATCATAGAAATCAATTTTACCTGAAGGATGCACGAAAACCAATCTGTTATAATAATTGCCATTTTCTTCAATTACCAAACTTCCTGTAATTGCGAAATTTTTTTCTGATGCGATTTTTTGCAGCCAAGAAACGGTTTTTCCATCTATTTTCTCTGCAACTTTTTCAGGATTCATGGTAAAACCTGTTGTAAACATTTCTGGCAAAACCAATAAATCAAGATTTTTGGGCAATGAATTTATTTTTTCTTCAAAATAATTTCTATTCTCTGCTGGATTTTCCCAAATTAAATGCGATTGAATTCCTGCAATCATCAATTCATTTTTCATAAAAATAAGCGTAAAATAATATGCGACTATAAAAGTAAGTTTTTGTAATTTAGAAATTCCAAATTAAATCAAAAAATTCCATGCAATCTTTTATCTCTGATACCCTACAAGACATCATAAAAACATCAAAATCCTTTGAAAATAGTGTTTTTATTTTGCCTTCTCAAAGAGCGAAAATCTTCTTAAAGCAAGAATTAAAAGATACAATTGGCCTGGGGTTTTTGCCAGAAATTATAAATATTGAGCAATTTATCCATCAAATTTCTGAAATTCAAAAAGTTGATAGCATTCAATTGTTGTTTTCTTTTTATGAAGTGTATGAAAAGATTGAAAAAAATCCGGATTCTTTTGATGTTTTCTCTTCTTGGGCTTTTACGGTTTTGCAAGATTTTAATGAAATTGACCAACATTTGTTGGATAGTAAAGAAATCTTTACCTATATCAAAGACATTGAACGTTTGAAAAAATGGGCTGTAAATGGTACTTTTCAAGAAACAGATTTGATCAAAAATCATCATTCTTTTCTTGAAAAATTATACCAATATTATACGGCATTTTACCAATTTCTACTAAGTGAAAATGTTGGATATCAAGGAGTTTTATATAGAGAATCTTGCAATAAAATTCATAAATATTTAGAAAAAACTAAACATAAAAAATTCTTTTTTATTGGATTTAATGCGTTAAACAAAGCTGAAGAATTTCTTTTCCAAAAGGTATTGGAAAACGGCAATGCTGAGATTTATTGGGATATTGATACTGCATTTTTAAACTCCAATCATCAAGCTGGAAATTTCATCAGAAAATATCAAACTTCGTGGAAATATTTTGAAAAACATCCTTTAAAAACCATAGGAAATACATTTTCATCAGAAAAAAATATCCAGATTATTGGCGCTGCAAAAAACAATACGCAAGTAAAATATATTGCTGAGATTCTTGAAAACACTCCAAATTTTAACAAAACTGCGCTTGTTTTAGCTGATGAGAATTTGTTGCCAATTACCCTAAATTCATTACCAAAAAATATCAATGGCGTAAATATTACTATGGGATATCCTTTAAAAGATGTTCCTGCAACCAAGTTATTTTTTTTTGTTTTTCAGTTGTTTTTAACACAAGAAAAACTGCAAAAATCCTTGGTAAATCAGTTTTATTATAAAGATGTTATTCGTCTTTTGAAACATTCTTATGTGATAAAATTCATTCCGAATATTGATGTTTTTATTGCAACAATTTCTAAAGAAAATAGTTTGTTCATTTCTCAAAAAGACTTAGAATCTTCTTTGATTTTTCAATCAGATGAAGCTAAAAATAGAATCCTTGAGTTGTTTTCTCCATTTTTATCAATGAATATTTTTATTAAAAATATTTTAAGTTTAATTCTGCTACTGAAAGAAACTGCTGATGCTTTAGAAAAAGAATATCTATTTCGCTTTTTCACCACTTTCACACAGTTAAATACCCTTCAAAAACGATTTTTATTTTTTAACGATTTAAAAACATTTTCGATTTTTTTCAAACAAATTATTGGCACAGAAACCATTTCTTTTCAAGGTGAACCCCTTCAAGGTTTGCAATTAATGGGCATGTTAGAAACGCGGGTTTTAGATTTTGAAACCATTATTTTGGCTTCTGCAAATGAAGGTGTTTTGCCTGCAAATAAACAGCAACATTCTTTTATTCCTTTTGACGTAAAAATCGCTTTTGGATTGCCTACTTATAAAGAAAAAGACGCCATTTTTTCGTATCATTTTTTTAGATTGATTCAAAGAGCAAAAAACATTTATATCTTGTACAATACTGAACAAGACCATTTTGGGAGTGGAGAAAAAAGCAGATTTGTTACACAATTAGAATTGATGAAAACTGATATTATCAAGAAAATTGTGACACCAAAAATGCTTTCTCAGCAAATTACATTAAAAGAAATTTCCAAAAATCAAGCAATTTTAAACAAATTAGAATTGTTTGCGAAAAGTGGCATATCTCCTTCATCTTTAACAAGTTATTTACACAATCCTATTCAATTTTACAAACAAAAAATTTTAAAAATTACAGAATTTGATGATGTTGAAGAAACAATTGCGCACAATACTTTAGGAACAGTCGTTCATGAGACGTTAGATGAACTTTATAAACCCTTTATTGGAAAATATTTAGTAGAATCTAATATTATTGAAATGGAAAAAATAGCCAATGATTTGGTTATAAAGCATTTCAAAACACAATTCAAAAATGGAAATATTATTACAGGTAAAAACCGATTGATTTTTGAGGTTGCAAAACGATTTGTAAGTAATTTTTTAGTAAAAGAAAAGGATTTATTAAAAGACAATATTAATAAGTTAAAAATTATTGCTACTGAACAACAATTGGAAACTGAAATAAACATTGATGGATTTGATTTTCGATTCAAAATTCATGGAAATGTTGATAGAATTGACGAGCTAAATGGTGTTTTAAGAATTATTGATTATAAAACTGGAAAAGTAATAAAGCAAAATTTAAAAGCATCAAATTTTGACAATTTAAAAGAAGAAAAATACCACAAAGCTGTTCAAGTGTTGATGTATGCTTTTTTATTTTCACAAAACAACAATTATGATTTTTCAAAACCATTGCATGCTGGAGTTTTTTCATTTAAAAACTTGAATGAAGGGTTTTTAGCTGTCAATTTTGCATCAGGAAGAAATACTGAAAACACTATTTCTCAGGAAAAACTCGATGAATTTCTTGAAATCTTAAAAACCTATATCAATGAAATTTATAATCTTGACATAGCTTTTATAGAACCTGCAGATTTAAGATATTAATTATTTGCCTTTTATAATTAATAAAGGAACATTTGTATAAAATTCCGATTTAAGAATGGTACTTTTTTCCCATAATTTCATAAAAAATCCTCTTTTACGTCTAAAAACGCACAACAAACCAGAATTAAAAGAATTAATATGCTCCAAAACTCCTTGAAAAGTGGTTGCATTTTCAGTAATTGTTAATGAACTTTTTAGCTTGTCAACAGCTTTGTCAAGTTGCATGTCTTCTTCAGTATAATTAGGAGTTTTCACCAACAATATATCAACTTTTGCCTTGAAATTTTCAACAATAAATTGCAATGGTTTTAATGAGGCTCTTTTTTTAACAATTCCTGATTTAAAAGCCATTAAAATACTTTTTATTGGAACAAATTTATATCCATCAGGTACAGTTAACATTGGTAATTCAGTTCTTTTTACAAGGCTACCAGCGGTTTTTCCTAAAAATATTTCTTGCCTGATTGAGTTGCTTTTTGCTCCTAAAATAATCAAATCAATTCCAATTTCTTCATCTATAGACAACACACTTTCAACAACATTTCCTTTGGCAGAAATCATTTTTATTTCTACATCTTTTGTGTCAACAGTGTTTAATAAAGTTTTGATATATAAATTTGTTTCACGCTCAATAATACTATCAATATTAATCATTGTTCCTGCTTTAGAAAAAGAGCTATAAGCTCTAAAAACAAATATTTTTGCTTGAATTTCAGCAGCAAAATCAATAGCGAATTGTAAAGTATTTCGAGCACTTTCAGTGGATCCAATAGGTACTAAAATATGGTGCATAGTCTTAATTTTTATACAAAGTTACTCATTTTTCTCAAAGGAATACTTTCAATATTATTTTCAGAATTATTTTTAGCCATTTTAAAATATATTTGACTTTTTTTAATTCTGATTTTGCTATTTGCTAAGGGTTTTAAATTGACTATCTTGTGACACTAAAATTTTTACTTATTTAGAAATAATTATTTCAATAAAATTTAAATTCAAAACTCATATAAACATCTGTAAAACAATTATATAATTTATTAAATCAGTGATTATAATAAAAAAAGTGTCCTTGCGAATTCGCATTTTTTTTTCAATGATTTTATTGGTGTTATTGGCATCAATTTTAATTCTTGGGGTAACTGTTTATCAATATGATGAACAAACCCAAGACTACAATTTGCAGCGTTTTGAAAGAAAAGAGTCTACAGCTATTCAAATTATTGATTTAGAGTTAAGCAATAAAACAACCTATCCAGTAAATTCAGAAAATCTTTATAAAATATTTAAAGAGCGCATTTATGAAATTTCATCTATTAATAGATTGAATATTTCTATATTTGATTTAAATGGAAATTTATTGGTCTCTTCCATAACAAATGCCTTCGAGGAGAACAATATTGGTCCTTTATCATATAATGTTTTAAAGGATTTAGCACAAAATTCAAATCATAGAATTGTAAAAACAAGAGTTGAAGATGGAAATGGATATCAATCTTCATATTCATATATTAACGACCCAAAATTTAAAAGAATTGGAATCGTAGAATTTCAATTTACTCAAGACAATTCAGAAATTGAATATGAATTACGCGAATTTATCTCGAGATTAAGTTTGGTGTATCTGTTAATGTTAATAATTGCAATTGCCTTAGCTTATTTTTTATCAAGTTACATTACAAAATCAATAAAATCCATTTCTGATAAAATGGAACAAACTCAATTGAATCAGCGAAATGAAAAGATTTTATTGCACGCAGTAGGTTCCGAAATTGAGATTTTAGTTGATGCATATAATAATATGATTGATCAATTAGAGGAAAGTGCCATCAAATTGGCAAAAAGCGAGCGTGAACAAGCTTGGAGAGAAATGGCAAAACAAGTTGCTCATGAAATCAAAAACCCTCTGACTCCAATGCGTTTATCTGTTCAAAGTTTTGAGCGAAAATTCAATCCTGAAGATGAAAATATCAGAGAAAAATTATCAGAATATAGTAAAACACTTATCCAACAAATTGACGTAATGAGTGCTATTGCTTCAGCTTTTTCGGATTTTGCGAAAATGCCAACTCAAAATAAAGAGGAAATTGAGGTGATTAGTGTCATTAAATTAGCCATTGATATATTTAATGATGAATCTATTCAGTTTCATTCAGAAGAAAAAGAACTGTTCGCTTTTTTAGATAAAACACAACTAATCAGAGTTTTAACTAACTTGGTTAAGAACGCATTACAAGCGACTGAAGAAACAGAAAATCCAGAAATCATTGTTGATGTATCCTCAGAAAGTGAGTTTTTAAAAATTTCGGTCTCTGATAATGGAAAAGGAATTGCAAATGAACTCAAAGAGTTAATTTTCGAACCAAAATTTACCACAAAAACCAGTGGAATGGGTTTAGGATTGGCAATGATTAAAAATATTATTGAAGCATATGATGGAAATATTAGTTTTACTTCAGAGAAAAACAAAGGAACCACTTTTACAGTTATTTTACCAAAAAAATAAAGAGTTAAATTGATTTTTTAACACAAGTAATATGAATTTTGAAACTATTTTAATTGATAAAAACGATGGAATTGCAACAATTACCATCAATAGACCACAAAAATTAAACGCTTTAAACAAAATTACCATTTCTGAATTGGGTGAGGCTTTTGAATTGCTTGAAAATGATAGAAAAATTCGAGTGATAGTGCTTACTGGAAGTGGAGAAAAGTCATTTGTTGCAGGAGCAGATATTTCAGAAATTGCAAATTTTTCTGCGGATGAAGGAGAAAAATTAGCCAGAAAAGGACAAGAAATACTTTTCAATTTTATCGAAAATTTATCAACTCCAGTTATTGCAGCCATCAATGGTTTTGCATTGGGTGGGGGTTTAGAGTTGGCAATGTCTTGTCATTTTAGAATTGCTTCTGACAATGCAAAAATGGGTTTGCCGGAAGTTTCATTGGGGATAATTCCGGGTTATGGAGGTACACAACGCTTGCCACAATTGGTAGGAAAAGGTAAAGCTATGGAAATGATTATGACAGCAGGAATGATTTCTGCTGACGAAGCAAAAGAGGTTGGCTTGGTAAATCATGTTACTTCTCAAGATCAATTGCTTGATTTGGCAACTAAAATTGCTCAAAAAATCATTAAAAATTCACCTGTTGCAATTGCAGCCTCAATAAAAGCTGTTAATGCAAATTTCGATGTTCAAAAAAATGGTTTTGAAGTGGAAATTGAAGCTTTTGGAGATTGTTTTGGAACCAATGATTATAAAGAAGGAACCACTGCATTTTTAGAAAAAAGAAAACCAAATTTTCCTGGGTTTTAAGCGTTTTATTTCGATTTAGAAAAGTTATAAAATGAAAGAAAGCGAGTTAATCAGGCTCGCTTTCAATCAAATTTACAATCTAACTAACTAACTTAATCTATGAACTCTTTTAAATTTTAAACCTTTTTTCAAAACTTCTTCCATTGTTATAAAAAAGAACTGTATAGTTTCCTTTTTTTTCTTTTTCCAATCTGTAAACTCTATTTAAAATAGCTTCACTTTTAATTGTTTCAGAAAAAATCATTTCGTCATTGTAATAAAGAACAACTTGCATTGGCTCATTATCGAAAGCGATTTTAGAGATTAGCAGCATATTTTCCTCATTTCTAGCAACTGGTTTAAAAATTGTTTTTTCTTCATTTTCATTAAAAATCACTTGATTTTCTTTTATTTGAAAAAGTTTTATTGCAATTTCAAAATCTTTATCTAATTCCACATAATAAGTTCCCTTTTCTAAAGAAGTTACATCAAGAATTTTTGACAAATGTCCGTTTTCAGAAATTTCCTCTGAATATATTTTAACACCCTGATTGTCCTTAATCGATAAAAGATGCCCTTTTTTTACATTTTTGAATTCTACTGTTACTTTTTTACTAATGTCTACTAAATAATTTTTAATTTCCGTGTTTGAATAGCCAATTAATGAACTTATTAATAATGCTATCGTTATAATTTGTTTTTTCATTTTTTTACTTTTTTGGAATTTACTGAAATGTTTTTCCACTGTTTTTCTTCAATATAATGCCTAATACCACAATTTGGAAAATGTACATTGCAATAAAAATGGCGATTACCGAAATAAATAAAGTACTATTACTGTTTACCATATATTATTTTTTCTGCAAAGTTATAGTACATCTATAGTTTGCGTAACAACAAAATTGGTATATTTATATCCTATTTTAACCCTAAATGTTTTATTAAAATTTATTAAAGTTAAAATAGAACACATAAAAGATAATTCTATATAGATTATCCTAGCTTTCTATTGTAATTTTGTAATTGATTAGAAAAGAGCATGCACTGAAATTGATGTCAGATACGAAAAAATTATAGGTGAATTGCAAATGATAGACAAAATACCCTAAGATCAATAAATGAAACAAATCAAACCAACATTAGAAAAGATTACGCCCAATTTTGGTAGTTCTTTATTGGTGAATAAACATGTTGAGTTTTTAAAAACCAATACTCCTTTTTGGCATTTTCATCCTGAAATTGAATTAGTGTATGTAAATAAAGGTCGTGGAAAAAGACATATTGGCAATCATATTAGTTATTTTAACAATAGTCAATTGGTTTTAATTGGCTCAAATCTCCCTCATGTTGGTTATATTGATAGATTGACAACCAATGGTTCTGAAACATTAATTCAGTTCAAACCTGATTTTTTAGGAGAACATTTTTTTAAAATTCCAGAAATGTTGCCTATTGAGGGACTTTTTGAAAGAGCAAAAAAAGGAGTTCGTTTTAATATTGATATCAAACAACGAATTGGCGCAAAAATTGAACAATTGGTTGAAATTGATGGAGCTGAAAGAATCATAGCTTTTTTAGATATTTTAAAAGATTTAGCGAATACTGATGATTATACGTTGCTGAATGCCAATGGTTTTGCTTTTGAAACCATTCCTCAAGACAGCAATAAAATCGAAATTATTTACAAACATATCAACGAACATTTCCAAGAACACATCAGTTTAGATGAAATTGCGGAACTTGTAAGCATGACAGTATCTGCTTTTTGTAGGTATTTTAAAAAATCAACAGGAAAAACGTTTACAAAATTAGTGAATGAATATAGAGTCGTTCATGCTACAAAATTACTTGCTGAAAGCACCATGAGTATTGCTGATATTTCGTTTGAATGTGGATTTAATAATTTTTCTCATTTCAACAAATTGTTTAACAAAATAACAGGTAAAAGCGCTTCAAAATATCGAAGCGAAATGAAAAATCTAATCCAATAAAATTAATATTATGGAAGAAAAAATAGAAAAAGCAATAGAGTATTATAACTTTAAAAGTAAAAAAATGCTTGATTTTATCAATTCAAGTAATAATTTAACAGTAGACCAAATTATTGAAAGTGGAGAAGAATTGGCGATTTTAGAATATAAAATTACTGCTTTAGAAGCCGCAAAAGAAAATTAAATCATTACAGAAGTCCATTCCATTCTTCATAAAACTGTTTTAAATATAGTTCCATAAAATGATGCCTTTTTTCTGCAATTTTTTTTCCAGACTTCGTATTCATTTTATCTTTCAAAAGCAGTAATTTTTCATAAAAATGATTGATTGTTGGCGCATCAGAATTTTGATAAGCTTCTTTTGATAAATTTAAATTTGCGAGAATCTTAGGATCATAAATTTGTCTATTTTTAAACCCTCCATAATGAAAACAACGTCCAATTCCGATAGCACCAATGGCATCCAATCTATCTGCATCTTGCACAACTTTTAACTCTTTAGAAGTAAATTTTTTTGAATTTTTTTCTAATGAATTTTTAAAAGAAATATGCTTGATAATATTGATTACATGTTTACTGGTTTTTGAATCAACCTTTTGATTATTAAGAAATTCACTAGCTTTTTTAGGCCCAATTGTTTCATCTCCATCATGAAATTTTGGATCAGCAATATCATGTAATAAAGCTGCTAATGAAACTATAAAAATATCAACTTTTTCGTCTTTCGAAATTAAAACAGCATTTTTAAAAACCCTTTCAATATGAAACCAATCATGACCAGCTTCAGTATTTTTAAGTTCTTTTTTTACGAAAGAAATGGTGTTATTTATTAAAATTTCTTGCTCCATTTAAAGGATTTTATATTTTCTGTAACCATGTTTTTATATCAACTTCAGCTGTGATAATTACTTTTAAATCCGAAATTGTAACACGTTTTTGTTCCATAGAATCTCTATGTCTAATAGTTACAGTATTGTCTTGCAAAGTTTCATGATCAACAGTAATGCAAAAAGGAGTTCCATTGGCATCTTGTCTTCGATAACGTCTTCCAACAGCGTCTTTTTCGTCATAATCTACGTTAAATTCCCACTTTAAATCCTCAAAAATTTCACGAGCAATTTCTGGTAAACCATCTTTTTTTACCAAAGGTAAAATGGCCGCTTTAAAAGGCGCTAAAACTGCAGGTAATCTTAAAACAGTTCTTGTTGTCCCATTTTCCAAGGTTTCTTCTTGCAAAGAATTTGAGTAAACAGCCAAAAACATCCTGTCCAATCCAACAGAAGTTTCTATTACATAAGGAACATAACTTTCATTTAATTCAGGATCAAAATACTGTAATTTTTTCCCAGAATATTGTTCATGTGCTTTTAAATCAAAATCTGTTCTTGAGTGAATTCCTTCTAACTCTTTAAATCCGAAAGGAAATTTAAACTCAATATCTGTAGCTGCATCAGCATAATGTGCTAATTTTTCGTGATCATGAAACCGATAATTTTCTGCACCTAATCCCAAACTCAAATGCCATTTTAAGCGGGTTTGTTTCCATTTTTCATACCATTCTTTTTGGGTCCCTGGTTTGATGAAAAATTGCATTTCCATTTGTTCAAACTCACGCATTCTGAAAATAAATTGTCTTGCAACAATCTCATTTCTAAAGGCTTTTCCAGTTTGAGCAATACCAAATGGGATTTTCATTCTTCCAGATTTTTGCACATTTAAAAAATTTACAAAAATCCCTTGAGCCGTTTCAGGACGTAAATATACTTGTGTAGAATTTTCAGCAGAAGCACCAATTTGTGTTCCAAACATCAAGTTGAATTGCTTTACTTCTGTCCAATTTTTTGAACCTGATAAAGGATCAACAATTTCTAATTCTTCAATTAATGCTTTTACATCAGCCAAATCTTCATTTGACAATGATTTTGACATTCTTGATAAAATAGCATTGATTTTTGCTTGATATTCAATAACTCTTTGATTGGTTGAAACAAAAGTTTCTTTATCAAAAGAGTCTCCAAAACGAATAGCAGCTTTTTCAACTTCTTTATCGATTTTTGCTTCAATTTTGGCACAATAATCTTCGATTAAAACGTCTGCTCTGTAACGTTTTTTTGAATCTTTATTATCAATTAATGGATCATTAAAAGCATCAACGTGACCAGAGGCTTTCCAAGTTGTTGGATGCATCAAAATTGCAGCGTCAATGCCAACAATATTTTCGTGCATTTGTACCATTGCTTTCCACCAATAATCTCTGATATTTTTCTTAAGCTCAACGCCATTTTGAGCATAATCATACACCGCACTTAAACCATCATAAATTTCTGATGATTGAAATACATATCCGTATTCTTTTGCGTGCGATAAAACTTTTTTAAATTGATCTTCTTGTATTGCCATAATGGCACAAAGATAAACGTTTGAAGAACTTTGTCAAGAAAAAATAAGCTAGTTTTTTTTGATTCAAAAATGAGATTATTTTGTTTGTTTTAAATTTCACTTAAAAGACACAAACTCTTTCTTTTATTTCTAAAAAGATAAATTAGATTTTGTCAATTATTTAAGTATCTTTCATGCAAAAATTGCAAAAAGATGAAATTTCTAAAAGACTTTTTTACTCTTTTTTATCCTGAAATGTGTGGAATTTGTGATCAACAATTGGTTGAGAATGAGAAGACAATTTGCACGCTTTGCCGGCATGATTTGCCTCTGACAAACTTCACAAGTTTTCAGGAAAATAGTGTTACTCAAACATTTTTTGGTAGAGTTGACATTGAAAAAGGCTATTCTTTGCTACATTTTAGAAAAAAGGGCATTACTCAAAAAATAATTCATGAGTTAAAATATCGTGGAAATGAAGAAATTGGTGCTTTTTTTGGAGATTGGTTAGGAGAAATTATTCGTGAAAATGGCGAATTTAAAGACGTAGATTATATTATTCCTGTTCCATTGCATCCAAAAAAAATGAAGCAAAGAGGGTATAATCAAGTGACAAAATTTGGGAAAAAAGTGAGTGGACATTTACAAATTCCGTATTTAGAAAATGAGTTGGTTCGTGTTTCCGCAACCAAAACACAAACTTTTAAAGCTCGTTTTGAGCGTTTTAGCAACGTTGATACTCGATTTTTATTGAAGGATATTGTTTGTTTTAAAAACAAACATGTGTTGATTATTGATGATGTTATCACAACAGGAGCCACTTTAGAAGCTTGCGCAAAAGAGTTTCAAAAATCAAATAATTGCAGAATTAGCATTCTCACAATGGCTTGTTCAGACTTGATTGTATAGAATTTTTTAGAATTTTAACGAATAAATAGTTTTGATTGCATTTATAAATCCTAGAATAAATCGTTAATTTGTGATAAAATTATTTTTGTGAAAACATTTTACAGATTTTTTCTTTTAGTTGTGTTTCTTGTTTTTGTCACTAATTGTGCAAGAACTGGAAGACCAGAAGGTGGCCCAAAAGACGAGGTCGCGCCTTTGTTTGTGAACTCAATTCCACCCTATAATACTGTTAAGTTTGATAAAAAAATCATAAAACTCAACTTTAATGAGTTTGTTACTTTAAAGGAATTGAGTAAACAATTGGTAGTTTCACCACCGTTGAAAAATCCACCTTTAATTACGCCTCAAGGTTCTCCAAGTAAGATAATTCAAATTCAAATTTTAGACACTTTACAAGAAAATACTACCTATATTTTTAACTTTGGAAATGCAGTTCAAGACAATAATGAAAGCAATATTTTAGAGAATTTCAAATATGTTTTTTCCACAGGAACTTACATTGATTCTCTGATGATTGCGGGTTCTATTAATGACGCTATTCTTCAAGAAATACCTAAAAGTGTCAATGTCTTGTTGTATCGAATTGATACTTCATATAGAGATTCTATTATTTATAAAAAGAAACCTAACTATATCACCAATACTTTAGACACAACAAATTTTAAATTCACCAATCTAAAAGATGGGAAGTATTTTATAGTTGCCTTAAAAGAAGAAATTAGTGATTATATTTTTAACCCCAAAAACGACAAAATAGGATTTTTAACAGATACTATTCACTTACCTAAAGATAGTATTTTGATAAAACCCATCACACTTTTTAAAGAAGAACAACCCTATAAATTTTATAGAGGAAGAGAAGTTACTAAAGGAAAACTTCAATTTGCTTTTGAGGGTGAGCAAACAGATATGAAAATCAATGTGATTTCCAAAGTTCCAGACAATTTTAAAAGCGTGTCAAAATTTGAAAAAGATAAAGATTCATTGAATTATTGGTTTACGAATATTGAAGCAGATTCATTGAATTTTGTAGTTTCAAATCAAAAATTAATAGATACTATCACTGTAAAATTAAGAAAAGAAAAACGAGATTCTCTCACAATAAATATTCTCCCAAAATCAGTTTTGCATTTTAGAGATACCATTTTTGTAGAGAGCAATAATCCAATCATAAGCATTGATACTTCAAAAATTAGTTTGATTGATAAAGATACAATATCTGTAAATTATAAGACTTTATTCTATGAAAAGGAAAACAAAATAGGTTTTGTTTTTGAAAAAAAACCTTCTCAAAAATATATTTTTACCACTTTTAAAGGTGCTTTTGAAGACATATTTTCTTTTAAAAACGACTCATTAAATGCCAGTTTTAGTACAAAAGCAATTGATGATTATGGCAGATTAACTTTGAATGTGAATAACATCAAAAATGAAAATATCATTGTAGAATTGCTTTCAGGAAAAAATAAGGATGCACTTGTTGAGCGCCAAATTATGGACTCATCAAAGACCGTTATTTTTAATTTGCTAGATCCAAAAAAATATACGCTTAGAGTTTGTATTGACAGTAATAAAAACAACAAATGGGATACAGGAAATTTCCTAAAAAAAATTTTTCCTGAGAAAATCATTTATTTCAAAGAACTCACTGATTTTGAAATAAGGGCAAATTATTTCTTAGAGGAAAATATCACCATTGAGTGAGTTTTTTTAATTAAACAAACTTTTTCATGGCTCTAATAATACCATAATGAATACCCTCGTGAAAGTTGTTAAATGCAATTGCCTCTTCAATAGAATGAATCACAAAACCTGAGCTTGTTGGATATTCTGAATAATTTTCGAAAATTCCTGCTTCATAATCTTCTTTTAAAGTATCTGGGAAACCTGCAAATAATTCTTTAACTTCTTCAAATTCTTCCTCTGTAAAAGTAACAGTTGGCAAAGTCCCTTTTTTATGTGATTCAATCAAATCATCAGGACATAAACAGTTCAAATCTGATAATTTATAGTGTAATAATTGCTGTGTAACCAATACATGAGCCACATTCCAAGCAATATTATTTTTAAAACCTTGAGGAATTGTGTGCAATTGTACTATCGATAATCCTTCTAATTCTTTTAAAACAAGTTCTCTTGATTTTCGTAAAATTTCAAAGTGTGTTTTCATTTTTAATTGTAATTTTGGAGTGTAAATATACTCCATAAAGATGAAGAAAGTTTATTTTTTACAAACCTGTGATACTTGTCGTCGAATTTTAAAAGAGGTAAATCTAGAAGGTTTTGAACTGCAAGAAGTGAAAGTAAAACCCATCAATGTGGCTCAATTAGAGGAATTGTATGCACATACAAAAAGCTATGAAGCGTTGTTTAACAGACGTGCAAAACTTTATAAAGAGATGGATTTAAAGAATCAAAACTTATCTGAAAAAGACTACAGACAATTTATTTTGGATGATTATACGTTTCTAAAACGACCTGTTTTTATGGTTGACAATGAGATTTTTGTAGGAAATAGTAAAAAAGTGATTGATGATTTAAATGGGAAAATTGGTTATAAATCAATTTGATTCATAAATCTTCATCAATTCGATTGCTTCTTTTTCAGCACTCCAATTTTTTAGAATTTCAATTCTTGCTTCTTTTCCAAGCAAAGGAAGTCTATTGGAAATCACTTCTAAAAGTAAATTTTGTAATGCAAGAATATTTCCGGCTTCAAATAAATAGCCGTTTTTTTCATGAGAAATTAAATCATTATGGACACCCACATTTTTTGTAGCAATTACAGTGCATTCGCATGACATTGCTTCAGCTGTGACCAACGAAAATCCTTCTGAAAAACTAGGCACAACTGCTATTTTTGCTGCTTGATAATACCCAATAATTTCTCGAGTTTCATCAATAAAATATACTTGATTCTCAATACTGTGGTTTTGAGAAATGCCTTTCAATTCCCTCAAAAATTCAGGTTTGTCAACTTTTCCAACAATCACTAACGCCCAATCTTGATGTTTTTTTAATATACTTGCAGCTTCCAATAAAACGAGTTGTCCTTTTGTTTTTCTAACTCTTCCTGCACATAAAATGATGTTTTTTTGAATAATTTCAGGAATTGTTTTTATGTGATTTGGTAAAAACTCTTCCACATTTACGCCATGAAAAACAAGGTCATTTTTTATTCCTAAATTTTGACTCATACTTGGAATTAAAGTAATGACTTTGTCAACTTTTTTCAATAAAAAAGACGTCATTTTTGATGGCTTTGTAGCTGAATGACGTGTTGCAATCAATTTGAATTTTGCACCCAAAAATCGTAAAAACAGCGTTCGTATAATTTCATTATTTCGATGACAATGCACGATTATTTTTCTGTCAGAAAAAAGTATTTTTTTTAATTGAGAAGATTTAATGAAATTTCCGTCTATTGTATTTCCATAAACATACGTTTCAAAATTTTTATTAAAAAAAGGCAACACATTTTCAATACTTTTGGTAACTCCAGTTTTTCTATGGTGAAAATGTGTATGAATTAAAACTGGTTTCAAAAATGAAAATTTAGACAAATTTACGAGCAATAATCTCTAAAAAGCGTTGTTCAAGTTCTTGATGTTCAGCCCAACTATAATCAGGTTTTACCATTTTTTCAATGAATTTTTTTGCTTCTTTTTCAGTTTTGAAAGAATTTAATTGAGAAACGACTCGGTTAAAATCCTCTTGTTCGCCATTGAAAAGATTTTTTACAAAAGCAATTCTGTCATTCAACCCAATTTGAATCGTATTTACTAAATGATCATTGAGTGATTTTGGTTGTGAATTTTCAAACAAATCTGCTATAATATCTACAGAAACGGTGTCTTGCAATTCGTCATCAAGCGTAAAAGTTTTTCGTTCTCCAACATCTTTCACGTCATTTTTAAAATTTGCTGGATTGCTATTTTCAGAAAATAAATTTTCTCCCAATTCAGCAAATAGTTGTTCGATCATTGGTTCATCTTTCGCAATTTCTTCTTCAATAATTTGTGCTACAACTATTTCTTCAATTTGTTCAACTTCTAATTCAGGTTGAGTCTCAGGAATATATTTCACTTTTACAGCCGATTCTTTTGCTTCAAAAGCATGTTCAACTTCCTGAATTAATTGATCTTCAGTTGTTTCTAAATTAGGAGTTGTTTTTACATATTCTTCAACAAATGCGAGCATTGAAATCTTTTCAAAAACAGCTTTTGACTTTTCTTTTAATGCAAAAATATCATCCCTATTTTTCATTTTTAAGATGTCATGTGCTATGCTGATCAAATCTTTTTCTAATTTTTTGTGCATAAGTTGTTTATTGAAGTCCATTTTTCGCTGTAAATATTTATAAATTTGTTAAAACTCAAAGTAACACAAAAATATAAAATTAGAACGATTAAATTTACAAAATGTTTCTTGAAAATACCGTAAATCATACAGAACAATTTGGTTGGATAGAAGTCATTTGTGGTTCTATGTTTTCTGGAAAAACCGAAGAATTAATTCGACGTTTGAGACGTGCTCAGTTTGCAAAACAACGTGTTGAAATTTTTAAACCTACGGTTGATGTTCGCTATGATGATAATGAAGTTGTTTCACACAATGATAGCAGAATACGTTCAACTCCAGTCCCAGTCGCTTCCAATATTCGCTTGTTGGCAAATGATGTAGACGTTGTTGGTATTGATGAAGCGCAATTTTTTGATGACGAGATTGTAGCTGTTTGCAATGATTTGGCAAATAGGGGAATTCGTGTAATTGTTGCAGGTTTGGACATGGATTTTAAAGGAAATCCATTTGGACCTATGCCAGCTTTGATGGCAACTGCTGAATATGTTACAAAAGTTCACGCTGTTTGTACACATACTGGAAATTTAGCGAATTATAGTTTTAGAAAATCACAAAATAATAAATTGGTGATGCTTGGTGAAACTCAAGAATATGAGCCTTTATCAAGAGCAGCTTATTATAAAGCGATTAAAAACCAACAACAAAAAAGCGAAATCAAAGATACTCTTTCAGATACTGAAACAAGTTAAGCAAATTATGAATAACCATGTAACTGTTCTAGAAATTGACGGAAAAGCATTAGGACACAATCTCAACTATCTCAAGAAAAAACTACAACCAACTACTAAAATTTTGGCTGTCATAAAAGCGTTTAGTTATGGAAGTGATGATGTTTTGGTTGCAAAATTCTTAGAAAATAAGATTGATTATTTCGCTGTTGCATATGCGCATGAAGGAATTGCCTTGCGTAAAGCAAATATTCAAAAGCCAATTTTGGTTTTACACCCTCAAATTGCGAATTTACAATCAGTTATAGATTATTGTTTGGAGCCAGATTTATACAGTTTTGAAATTTTTAACGCCTTTTTACAATTGGCAAAAGAAAATCTATTAAAATCATATCCTATTCATTTAAAATTTAATACTGGTTTGAATAGATTGGGATTTTTGCTGTCAGAAATTCCAAAAATACTTGAGGAAATTTCTAAAAATCAACATGTTAAAATTCAGTCTTTATTTTCTCATTTAGCAGCAAGTGAAGATATGAACGAGAAAGAGTTCACTAACAAACAAATTGATAGTTTTAAAAACATCGCAAAACAATTTGAAAATCATTTATCTTATAAACCAATATTACATATTTCAAATACTTCTGGAGTAATAAATTATCCTGAAGCTCAGTTTGATATGGTTCGCATTGGGATTGGTTTATATGGTTTTGGAAATGATGATTTTGAAACTTCTCAATTAAAAAATACGCACAATTTAGTTTCTATTATTTCGCAAATTCATGAAATTAAACCAGGTGATTCTGTGGGATATAATAGAGGATTTGTATCAAAAACACCAACAAAATCAGCCACAATACCTATTGGTCATGCAGACGGAATTTCAAGAGCTTTGGGAAATGAAAAAGGATTTGCGACTGTTAACGGTCAAAAAGCACCAATTATCGGCAATGTTTGTATGGATATGATTATGGTTGATGTTACAAATATTGATTGTAAAGAAGGGGATAAGGCAATCATTTTTGACAATCAAAAAACGATTCAAGAATTTGCAGATATTTCAGGAACAATTACTTATGAAATTTTAACAGGAATTTCTCATCGTATTAAAAAAGTGTTAAAGGATTAAAAAAACTTAATATTTTAGCAACATCAATTTACTAAAGCTTAATAATTATAGGAATACTAAAAGAATTTAAGGAGTTTGCAATGAAGGGAAACCTTATTGATATTGCTGTTGCTTTTCTGATGGGTGCAGCTTTTAATAAAGTTGTCAGTGCTTTTACTGGCGGAATTGTCATCTTTAATTGGGGTGATTTTTAAATCAGATTTTAAAAATTTAAAATGGATTATCAAACAAGGTACTACAGATCAAAATGGAGCTTTTATAGTCGAAGTTAGTTTAATTTATGTGGATTTTATTACCAATTTAATTGATTTTGTGATTGTTGCATTTGTGATGTTTATGATTGTAAAAGCAGTGAATATCACTAAGAAAAAAGAAGCTGCTGCGCCTGCTTCACCAAAAGGCCCAAGACAAGAAGAATTATTATCTGAAATACGTGATTTGTTGGCAGAAAAATAATAATTTAAATTTTTAAAAAATTATAGACCTCACAGGTTTCAAAAACCAGTGGGGTCTAATTGTTAAAAAAAATAGTTAATTTAAAAAAACGAAAATCCGATTCCAAATGAAATGCTGTCTAATCTATTATTTTCAAAACCAATGATTCCTTTTCTATGGAAATCAAATCTAATAATAGTATTTCATTTTTTTTCGCCAGCAATTTGAACTCCAGTTACAAAACCATAGTAATTTCCATTTGGATAATTGCTTGAAGGACGCCACATTTTTCATAATTTCCTTCCAAAAAAAGGTATTTTCTTAATTTTCAGTAATATTAATTCGCATTGTTCCATAAGTTGGAAACGCACTTACTGCATAATTCCAATGATAATCAAAACCTGTATTAACACTTATTGCGATTCTTTTTATGAATTCATAACCAAAACCAGCTCTAAAAAAAATAGCTGAAGGAATTAATATTTTTCGAAAATTCACGCACTAAATAAGAACCCGGTGCCCAAACAGGCAACTTAATAACCAGGGACTTTTGATTAATATTTGAAAGTGACATCTCCACTTCAAAATAGTGGTTTTGAGGTTTATTCATGCTTATTGAATAAGCGATATCGATTGACTAAGAAAGAAAAGTAATCACCGAGAAAAGAATTCCAATAAATAATTTCATTTAATTAATGTTAATCATGTTAGCAATCTTTTTTGCTGATTCTACTAAGGCCTCAACAGGTTCATTTCCATACGCCAAAGCGACCCCCATCCTTCTATTAACCCGCGTAGAAGGCTTGCCAAAAATACGAAAATCTGAATTCGGAAATTGAGCAGCATCCTCAAGTCCTGTAATTATCGGAAAATCCTCCTTGTTATCTTTCGCTAAAATTACGGCGCTTGCTCCATTTTTCGCTATGGTAATTTCAGTCACCGGAATTCCTAAAATCGCCCTGGCATGTAATTCAAACTCTGAAAAATTTTGAGTGCCCCCAAGCGTAACCATACCTGTATCGTGGGGCCTTGGAGATAATTCTGAAAATACCGCACCCGTATTTGTAATAAAAAACTCTACTCCCCAAATTCCTTGTCCCCCCAAAGCAGCCGTAACTAGCGCCGCCATTTCTTGAGCTTCTTGGAGATGAGAAGAATTCATTGGCATAGGCTGCCAACTTTCTTGGTAATCTCCTCGCTCCTGCCGATGACCAATTGGCGAGCAGAATAAGGTGTGACCATTTTTTTGAGTGAGCGTTAACAGCGTAATTTCGTAATCAAAATCGACGAACGATTCTACAATTATTTCCTTTAGGTCACCACGCGAACCTTCCATCGCATACTTCCACGATTTTTCGATATCGTCCATTGAACGAATAACACTCTGACCCTTACCAGAACTTGACATTAAAGGCTTTACCACGCAAGGCAAGCCACATACAGCAACGCCGGCTATCAACTCATCTAAACTAGTAGCATAGCGATAAGTAGCCGTTTTAATTCCGAGTTTCTTAGATGCAAGATCTCGAATTGCTTTCCGATTCATGGTAAAATTTGCAGCTTTCGCACTCGGAACAACATGAATACCTTGTTTTTCATAATCATAAAAACGTTCTGTACGGATCGCCTCGATCTCAGGAACAATAATATCAGGTTTATAAGAGTCCACTAAGGAATCAAGCGCTTTTGCATCAAGCATATTGATGACGGCACATTCATGCGCAACCTGCATAGCAGGCGCATTTGGATAACTGTCGACCGCCATAACATATTGACCAAGTCGTTGGCAAGCAATAACAAACTCTTTACCTAGCTCCCCTGAACCCAATAGTAAGATACGTTTTCTCATGAGACAAATATAAAACTCAATGTTCGTTAAAATATATTATTTTAGCATAAATTAGTTAAAATAATTCAAAGTAGTAACTTTGAATTAATGTTAAGCAAACAATTTGTTAATTTATTAAATACTTTTGACCCTATTCATCTAGAACAAATGTACAGGGTGAAATTAATGAACCGTGAAGACACCAAATTTGCTATTGATCGGAAGATTCTTTCTGATATTCTGCCAGAATTAGTTGAAAATTAAGCCATATTAGAAATCAATAGCGTGAGATTCCCGAGCTACCAAAGTTAATATTTTGATGATCATAATCTAACATTTTATAAAGATCATCATAATGGCAGAACCAATCGCTTTAAGGTACGCATCTGGAAATATGTTGAGTCTAATTTATTATTCTTAGAAATCAAACATAAATATAAAGGACTTACGAATAAAAAAGAACGTAGTTTTCATTAAAAGCTAAAGAAACATTTACACTACCATTGAAAAATAGTTTTTCTAATTTTTCTTGAGAAGTTGTTGTGAAATAGAAAAATAGAAGTAGAAAAAAGAATGCTTTTTTCATAAAAAAAATTTAAATTTTAACTTACCAAAAATTATTCCGAAGAAATTTGTTTGATAAATTCATCCACAGAAAGAGCTTCATTTACGCTAAAATCCCCAATTTTAGTTCTTCTTAAAGCTGATAAATACGCACCAGAATTCAATGCTTTTCCAAAGTCAAAAGCCAATGATCGAATATAAGTTCCTTTACTACAAATGATTTTAAAATCGAGATTTGGGAAGTTAATTTTTGTAATTTCAAATTCAAAAATCGTAATTTCTCTTGATTTTATCTCTGCTGTTCCACCTTTTCTTGCTATGTCATACAAACGTTTTCCTTCTTGTTTTATCGCAGAAAAAATGGGTGGTTTTTGCTGAATAATTCCAATAAATTGCTTGGTTGTTTTATGTATAATTTCATCAGAAATATGATCTGTAGGAAAATTTTTATCAATTGAAGTCTCTAAATCATAACTTGGGGTTGTTGCACCCAAAGTAAAAGTTCCTGAATATTCTTTGATTTGCGCCTGATATGAGTCAATATTTTTGGTTTGATTTCCAGTGCAAAGAATCAATAATCCAGAAGCAAGTGGATCTAAAGTGCCTGCATGACCTACTTTTATATTTTTCAAATGGAATCGCTGTTTGATGTGCCAACGTAATTTATTGACTACCTGAAATGACGTCCAACCTAAAGGTTTATCAATCAATAAAACTTGACCATTTTTGAAGTTTTCTTCGGTCATGAAAATCTTTAAATAGTTAGTTTATAAAAGGAAAAATGAATTATTAACAAGGTTATTCCGAATAAAATCCGATAATATCCAAAAATCTTAAACCCTTTTTTACTCAAATAATCAATAAACGATTTGATGGCAATCAATGCTAGAACAAAAGCTAAAATATTACCAACAATTAAGTAGTTGATTTGATCAGTTGAAAGTTCAAAACCTGCTTTATAATAATCGTAACTTTTCTTTAAAGTTGCACCTAACATTGTAGGAACAGCTAGGAAAAAAGAAAATTCTGCAGCGGTTTTTCTATTGATTTTTTGTGTCATTCCCCCCACAATACTTGCACCACTTCTTGAGGTTCCAGGAATCATGGCAAGACACTGGAAAAGTCCAATTTTAAATGCTGTTACATAGCTGATTTTAGTATAAACAGTCGGATTTTCAGAATCAAATTCCTCATTGGCTTTGAACCAGTCATCTACTTTTAAAAGAATAAATCCTCCAATAATCAAAGAAACTGCCACAGTTACTGGGCTTTCTAACAATTCGTCAATTACATCACTTAATAATAAACCTAAAATCAGAGCAGGAATAAATGCCACTACCAATTTTAAATAAAAATCGAAACTTTGAAAAAATCGTTTCCAATATAAAACCACTACTGATAAAATAGCACCTAGTTGAATGACAATTGTAAAAAGTTTGGTAAAATCGTCTGTGGCAATTCTCATAAAAGACGATGCAATAATCATATGGCCTGTTGAAGAGACTGGTAAATATTCAGTAATTCCCTCAATTATTGCTAAAATAATCGCTTCAATTAAATTCATAATTATTTTTTAGGATCAGCTAAAATTGCATAAATTTCAACTCCAAGACCAATAATTACCAAAGTTGGCGCCAAACGAATTCGTTGCCAATTGTAAATTTCTTCGTTAAAAACATTAGGGTCGTCACTACCTCCACCAGCCATAAAAATAAAACCAATGGCGATGAAAGCAATTCCGATCAACATGAAAACATAATTTTTCTTTCCAAAAAGAAAAGTTTGATTTGAGTTTGCTTCGTTTTTCATAATAAAAATTTTAATAATAAAGCTCGTCTGTTTTTAAATTTAAAAAACGCTGAGTTGCAAAAAATGTACTCATCAAAGTAATTGCAAAAGAGGTAAAAATAATCCCTAAAAAAAGCAAAACTAACGTAGGGAAATCTTCTAAAATAGCCAAACTCGGAATGTGTTTGTCAATATAATAAACCACAAAAGCCAATCCAATCAATGCGAAAAAAGCTCCAATCATCCCTAGTTTTATGCTTGTCAGAATAAATGGTTTTCTGATAAAACTTTTTGTTGCACCAACCATTTGCATAGTTTTAATGGTAAATCTTTTTGAATAAATCGTTAATCTGATAGAGCTGTTAATTAAAATAATAGCTATAATTCCAAAAAAACTACTTGCAACTAACAACCAAAAACTGACTCTTTTGATGTTTTCGGTCAATAAATTTATCAAAGGTTTGTCATAAGAAACAGCAGTCACAAAGGTGTTTTCTAAATATTTTTGCTCTAATTCTAGCATTTTTTCAGGATTTACAAATTCCGCTTTAAGATAAAGATCAATTCCGTTTTTAAGTGGATTTTTACCTAAAAATTCTAAAAAATCTTCGCCAATTTCTTCGCTATATATTATTGCAGCTTGCTCTTTGCTGGTGTAAATTGCTTTATTGGTAAAGGATTCCTCTAAAATTGATTTTAAAAAAGCATCAATTTGATTTTGAGTTACTTCATCTTTTAAAAATAAAGTAATTACTACTTGTTCTTTTAAGATATTGGCAACTTTGGTTGATTTTAATAAAATCAACCCTAAAATTCCGACCATAAATAATACCAAGGCAATGCTAATTACTACAGAAAAGTAAGAGGATTGTAAACGCCTTTTTTGATAAGAATCAAATTTTGATGACATCGATTTTAATTATTAAACGCTAGCAAGATACAAAAAATTGATGTCAGTTTTTGAGTTGAAATTTGATGATTTTTTGATTAATTATTGAATTTCTTGACACAATTCAATCAACACTCCATTTGTTGTTTTTGGATGCAAAAAAACAACTAATTTATTGTCAGCACCTTTTTTGGCTCCCGAAATTTCAGGATCATTTAAAACACTAAAACCTTCGTTTTTTAATCTTACAATTTCTGCATGAATATCTTGAACCAAAAAAGCAATATGATGAATTCCTTCTCCCTTTTTTTCAATGAATTTTGCAATTGGACTTTCTGGATTTGTGGCTTGTAACAATTCGATTTTATTTGGCCCAGATTTAAAAAATGATGTTTTCACACTTTCAGAAGCAACTTCTTCTATTTTATAATGAGATTCACCAAAAAGTGATGCAAAAAGTGCGTTTGATTTTTCTAAATCTTTGACAGCAATTCCGATATGTTCTATTTTTTCCATGATGTAAAAGTAAAAAAACCAGTAAACAAAATGTGTTTACTGGTTTTTAAATATGTTAAAATTATTAAAATTTATTTTGCTAAAACTCTAAAATCATCAATCATATAGGCGCCGTCTAAGGTAGTATCTGTTCCTGAACCTGTAAACTTAAATCCTACATGCAATGTCCCTGAATATGATGAGATATCAATCAAACCACCATCTTTAAACGCATACCAAGCATCACTCATAACAGGTTTATTATATGTAATAGGTGTCCATGTTGCTGTTGTAGCATTGCTTCCATTAAAATCCGTTGAAACAAAAACTTCTAGTGTATTTAAAGGCGAATCTAAATGGTGTTGTGCTACTTGAAAGTTTAAAAATTCATTGGTTTGAGTGTCCATATTGATTCCTGGAGAAATTAACCAAGCTATATTTACAGCATTATTGGTTCTAAAAGCACTAAACTCGGCATAGCCATTTCCGCTAAAAACTTGCTCTGACCATAAAGCAGTACCAGCTTGAGCAACGTTTGTCCAACCTGGAAAATTAAATACTGTATTATCTACAGAGGTATCAAAATCTTCTTCAATTAAAACCGTAAAATCACTAATATTTAAAGGAGTACATCTTGTACCATCCATACTTACATCTGTTGGTTTGTTCAATGCCAAGACTAAATCACTTCCATCAAATGTTTTTGATACCACTGCTGAAATACTTCCACCACCCGCAGGTAACACACTGAATTTAAACTCAGCAAAAGCACTGGTTTCTAAAATAAAGTTTGTGTAGCCAAAACCATCACAACTTTCTAATAAACGTTGTGTGTCAAATTGATCGTTTGCATCAACATAGGTCTTTCCTACTAAAGACGTTGGAAATTGAGCATCTTGAACTTTTACAAAAAGACCTACATGACTGTCGTTAATTTCTGAAAATTTTACTTCAATTGGAACGATTTCTTCCGAATTTGCAGCTCTTAAAACGTGACTATCTGTTTGTTTAGTAGTTAAAGTTCCTAATCTTCCTGCTGAAAATTCACCTCCACCAATAGCAGTTACACCATCTCCTGTTCTTGATTCACCAATGTATAAATCTTTTAATTTGATATACACTTCTCTACCAATATTGAATTTATTGTATGAGTCAACCATTTCAGTAACTACTTTTATAGCAGCTGTTGGATTGCTTGGTGCATCTTGAATAAAAAATTCTTTGTAGAAATTTCCTGTTTGATCTGAAGATGTTACATATCCTTTTACATAAATATCAGAAGTAATTTGAGTTACTTGACCGTTTACTAAAAGACCCTTTAAATTGGCAATCGATATTTCTGTGACAGCTCCTGCAGTTGCTTCTGCTTGTAATTTGGTTAATGCCGCATTTTCTTCAGCTCCTAACGAATTTGGAACTTCGAAATTTCCATCTTCTACACAAGAGGTAAAAGAGATACTAGAAACAAATGCTAGCAATATGATGATTATTTTTGTTGTTTTCATGTTCAATTTGTATTATATTTTAAAATCTTAAGTTTACGTTTAAAAAGTAAGTAGTCCCTCTACCATACCAATATTTGTTACCAAAAACAGGGGTGTCTAATGCTTTATCATCTCTTAATTGTCTGAAATTGGCATTTCGTCCTTGCTCAAATCCACCCGATTTGTATTCTTGATTGAATAAGTTATTTACGGTTGCAAAAACACTGATAAATTTATCATCAATTTTCCATGATTTACCACCAATTAAATTGACAACCATATAATTATCAAATTTTTCTTGTTGTAATAATTCTCTTGCTAATGCCGGATCATAATCATTAAAAGGCAATCCATCAGCATCTGTATAAAAATTGCTAGATCTGTTTAATGGTGCAACATCTACAAAAATATCACTGAAAAAATTTGTAGTTGCTCCAATCCACCAATAATCTGGATCTCTGTATTCAAATCCAACTGAATACGCCTTTTGAGGACCTGAAGCCAATCTGAAGTTTTTTAAATTCGATTCTCCAAAGTTTTTAGATCCATTTGTAAAGCCAGCAATTTGAGTTTGTGAATTGTCTTCGGATGTTAAGTAAATATTTGGGTTGTTATCATAGGTAAACTGACCTATTGAAGCGGCTCCTTTTAATTTAATTGTTGGGGTTACTTGTGCTTCTAAACCTAGTTCAACACCCAAATGTTTTTTGTCAACTCCATTTAAAACTTCTTGTACAAAAGCGGTATTGTCTCCTCCAATTCCATCAGCAAAATAGAAAGAGATTTCAGTTGCATCTTTAATACTTGTATAATAACCTGTTAATCTTGAGGTAATTATAGGACTTCTAACGATATAACTTGCATCTACTGAAAATATTTTTTCGCTTTGTAAGTTTTCAACAATGTTATTATTTTCTCTTGAATTAGAAAAAGTATTTCTAATTGTAGGAGCTTGTGTCATGTATCCAATATTTGCATCTAGTAAATGACGACCTGTAATTTTGTAGGTTGCACCACCTTTCAAACCAAAATTGGTAAAATTAATAATATCCGATAAACCTAAGGAATTATTTGGAAACCTACCATTTTGATTTAATCCTCTTCTTTGATGAGATCTATTTGAAATATTAAAAGCTGTATAAAAATCTAATTTGTTATACTTAAACTGTAATTGTGTGAATGCACTAATAACTCCTGAAACTAGAGTGTAATTGTATTTAAATTTATCCCCTTCTTGAATAATTCTATTTTCATCTAATAAATTGTTTTGTTGTTGGTCTGATGTATCTGCAAATGGATTGATGTCTAAGTAACCTATTCCACCTAATAAATCTAAAACTTTTGCATAATTTTTAGAATACATTGTACTTGCTTCTAATTTTGCATTTAAGGTTATATTATCATTCAATGAAGAATTTAAAATTGAATTTATTGATATTTGTTTATCATCATTTCTGTCTTCATATAATACATAGGCATTATTTATTCCTTGAGATGCGTTTGTAATATTTGCATCATAAATTCTGTTCCAATCTATTTGACCATCATTTATAAAATCTTGTTGGGCATCAAAAGCATCTGCTTTATCACCTTTTCTTAAAAAGAAACTTGGTAAATATTGATAATAAGTAGGGCTTGGATTTGCACCGCCATTAAAATCCAAACGGCTATTTCCAATTTTCCCGAATTGATAAGATACGTTTGTGTTTAAAGATGTATTATCCGATATATCCCAATAATGATTCAACATTAAAATGGGTTCTTCAACTTCTTTTACTCTTGAATTGGTTTTTCTTCCATTCAAATATCCCCAATATTCGTTGTATTTAATGTCTTTTAAATCATATACTTCTTGAGTATTTGGTGAAGATTTGCCGCGTTTGTTTGGAGCAAAAATAGAAGTGAAATTGATACTGTGTTTTTTGCCTATTTTTTTCTCAACAGATGCAAATATAGAATATGCATCATAACTAGAACCTTCGTTAAAACCTTCATTTGCAGCTCTTCTACTTCCTGAAAAAGTAAAAGCCCAACCACTTTCTGTCATTCCTGTTGAATAAGTTGCCATAACTCTGTGCACATAACTTCTATTTGATGACGCGTATGAAATTCGAGTTCCTGGACGTTGTTGAGATGCTCTTGTATTGATGTTTGTAGAACCTAAAACCCCACCAAAAGTATAATTTGAAGCACTTAAGCCATTATTAAACTCTTGATTTCTTAACACATCATTTAAGCCTCCCCAATTGCTCCACTGTGCTCTGCCATCAAATAATTTGTTCATTTCAATACCATTGATTAGTATTTTTCCGTTTCCAGAATCCAATCCTTTGATACTGAAAAACGACGAACTGAATTCAAAAGCAGCTGTTCTTAAAAAAATATCTTGAGTTGCTTGTAACAACCCAGTAATATTGTCAGAACCACCACCATCGTCATTTAATTCATCATCAGTAATAGTAATTAAACTTAAATCTTGGTCTTCAGTAATGTCTTTATAAAATAAAATAATACCTAAATCAATTGTTTTTCCTGAGAGCTCTATTGGAAAACTTTGAGTTTCATAGCCTATTAATTTTAGCTCTACAATATAACTTCCATTTGGTATGTTTTTTAAATTAAACACACCATCAGTAGTCGTGGCCTGATTAGATGTGTTATTTAAAAGACTTACCAAAACCCCTTGTAGAGGATTATTGGAACCGCTTTCGATGACAGTTCCTTTTACAATATTTTGCGCATTAATTCCTAAAGCTAAGAATAACGAAGCAAATATTGACAAAATAATTTTTCTCATAAATGGTTAATTGATTTAAATTTTTTTGAAATGCTCACAAATTTAACTATTTTTAACAAATCCTAGTGTTAAAGTAACATTATTTAATTATTAGCATGCATTTTGTTTTATAAGTTTGCATTATAAACTTCAACCAATGAAAAAAAGAGTATTATTTAGTTTCTTATTTCTAGTATCATTTTCAATAATATTTTCTCAAGAAAAAGAAAAACATTACAATATTAGAACTATTTCTTTTTATAATGTAGAGAATCTGTATGATACAATAAACGATGAGACTATTAATGACGAAGCCAGTCCTATGATGGAATTAAAGTCAAATAAATCAAAAGTTTACTGGGAAAAGATAGATAATATGGCTAGCGTAATAGCCCAAATTGGTGCTGAAAAAGCAAATACTGGACCTGCAATTATTGGCGTTTCTGAAGTTGAAAACTTGAGTGTTTTGGAAGATTTGGTAAAATCGGAACATTTATCAAAAATGGATTATGGCATTATTCATTATGATTCTCCTGATAAAAGAGGAATTGATGTAGCATTATTATATCAAAAAAGATATTTTAAGCCTATTTATCATGAAGCTATAAATCCAAATATATATAGAGATGGATATAAAGTGTATACCAGAGACCAATTATTAGTTTCAGGGTATTTAGACGATGAATTAATACATGTTATAGTAAATCATTGGCCCTCAAGAAGCGGTGGAGAAGCAAAAAGTAGACCTTCACGCGAAAAAGCAGCATACCAAAATACAAAAATTATAGAGCAAGTTCGCGAAAAAGACCCTAATGCAAAAATTTTAATTATGGGTGATTTTAATGATGACCCAACAAATTCGAGTTTTAAAAATATACTTAAATCCAAAGGGAAAAAGGAAGATGTTTCAAAAAATGATATTTTTAATCCTTATGAAGAATTGCATAAAAAGGGATTTAATACTTTGGGTTATCGTGATAATATAAATTTATTTGATATGGTTTTGATTTCTGAACCATTATTAGACAAGGGAGAAAAAGATTTTTCTACTTATAAAATGTTCAAAGCGATGATTTTAAACAAAAGTTTTTTAACAGCAAGAAAAGGGCAATATAAAGGGTATCCTTTTAGAAGTTTTGCTAATGGTGGTTTTACAGGAGGTTATTCAGACCATTATCCCGTATATATTTATTTGATAAAAGAAAAAAAATAAATTAATATTCGTAAAAACAAAAACCCATAATTCATGGATGAATTATGGGTTTTTTTGATAAAAAATTATTGCCTTTTTACACTAAAGATTTTTCTTCTTCAGAAATAAATTCATAATGTAAGTATGTGTAAGCATCTCTGGGTATAATTGAAATCCACTTTTTGTATTTTAAATACCATTTAAAACGAATAGAATTTACTCCTTTAGTTAGATAAGCAGCAATAAAAGGATGAATGTGTAATTGAATCTTTTTATTGGTTGATTTATCGCTTTTTAAATTATAGAGATACTTCTCTAAATCTGCTTCTATTTTATCTAATAAAATAATTGGAGCTTCTACTTGTTGTCCATTTCCATTAGGATCAGTTTCGGTAGTTTTTATACTCAACTCAGGTCTTACTCTTTGTCTTGTAATCTGAACCAATCCAAATTTACTTGGGGGTAAAATTTTGTGTTTTGTTCTGTCAAAAGACATTGCTTCTTTTAAATGCTGATACAATTTGTTTCTGTTATCTGCATTGTGCATATCAATAAAATCAACTACAATAATTCCTCCCATATCACGCAATTGCAATTGACGTGCTATTTCTGAAGCTGCAATTAAATTTACTTCTAAGGCTGTTTCTTCTTGAGAACCTGCTTTGTTTGATCTGTTTCCGCTATTTACATCAATAACATGAAGCGCTTCTGTGTGCTCTATAACAAGATAAGCACCTTTACTCATTGATACTGTTTTACCGAATGAAGTTTTGATTTGTCTTTCAATGCCAAATTTTTCAAAAATTGGCATTTGTGCGTTATGTAATGTCACGATTTTTTCTTTTTCAGGATAAATTTCTTGTAAATACTCTTTGATTTCATCGCAAAGAGTTTCGTCATTTGTTACAATATTTGTAAAAGATTCGTTCATGATATCTCTCAGAATTGAGGATGCCCTATTTAGTTCGCTTAAAATCTTTGTTGGTGTGTTTGTGTTCGCAATTCGTTTACACATTGTTTTCCAACGTTCAAGAGAATTTTGCAAATCTTTGTCTAGCTCTGCTACTTTTTTTCCTTCAGCAACAGTTCTTAAGATTACACCAAAACCTTTGGGTTTAATGCTTTTTGCCAATCTTTTTAAACGTTCTTTTTCTTCTGGATTTTCTATTTTTTGAGAAACAGAAACTCGGTTTGAAAAAGGTACTAAAACTAAAAATCTGCCTGCGATAGACAATTCAGAACTGAGTCTTGGGCCTTTTGTGGAAATTGGCTCTTTTACAATTTGTACTAATAAATTTTGTCCTGATTTTATAACATCACTGATACTGCCATCTTTATTGATGTCTTCTAAATATTGGAAATTTTTAAAAGTGAATTCCTTATACTTACCTGTGCTTAATTTCTTAATGAACGAATTTAATGAGTTTACTTGCGGTCCTAAATCATGATAATGTAAAAACCCATCTTTTGGGTATCCAACATTCACAAAGGCAGCATTTAAACCTGTTAACACTTTTCCTATTTTGGCTAAAAAAATATCGCCTACAGAAAACCTGTTTCCAGTAGTTTCATTATTTAATTCAATAAGTTTTCCATCTCTTAATAAGGCAAAATCAATATCAGATGAATTCGAACGAATTATTAATTCTATTTTCATTCTGAACTGGATTTAACTCTACATTTTTCAATGTAGATGGATTAATATTGTCAGGTATTTATAATACCATTTGGGGTTTTTCGTAACCCCGATGTCAATGAACTTTTTTGCTTTTCCCTATAATTTAAAAGAAAAAGTAAGCTTAAGCTTACTTTTTCTTTTTATGTCTATTTGCTCTAGCTCTCTTTTTTCTTTTGTGTGTTGAGATTTTTGATCTCTTTCTTTTTTTTCCACTTGGCATAATTGCTTGATATTTTTTTTAAAACCTAAAAAACGATTTTGATTGTATTTTATTACTTTATTAATACTTTGTTTTTTACTCCTTCAGAAAAGGTTTTAGCTGGTTTAAAAGATGGAATATTGTGAGCTGGAATTTTAATAGTAGTGTTTTTAGAGATATTTCTTCCCGTTTTCTCTGCTCTAGTTTTGATGATAAAGCTACCAAAACCTCTTAAATAAACGTTATTACCTTGTTCTAATGCACTCTTAACTTCAGCCATAAAAGACTCTACTACGTTTAAAACGTCTGTTTTTTCAATTCCTGATTTGTCTGAAATTTTTGATACGATATCTGCTTTCGTCATGTCTATGTTTTTATTAATTTAATTTCAAAAATGCGTTTGCAAATATATGATAATTAATCTATTCCAAAAAGTTTAACCCTTAAAATTATCCAAATTTTAAAATGTATTTTTACAAACCAATTTTTTTGAATGACTTTTTCTAATAAACTTATTTTTTGGTACTTAAAAAATAACCGCGATTTGCCGTGGCGAAAAACAAAAAACCCTTATTTTATTTGGCTTTCTGAAATTATGTTGCAACAAACTCGTGTTGCGCAAGTAATGAGTTATTATTTTAAATTCACTGAAAATTATCCAACAGTTTCTCATCTAGCAAATGCATCAGAAAGCGAAGTTTTAAAAATGTGGCAAGGTTTGGGGTATTATTCACGTGCAAGAAATTTACATTTTACGGCAAAATTTATTGCAAATGAATTGAATGGAGAATTCCCAAAAAGATTTTATGAAATTATGAAATTAAAAGGAATTGGCGATTATACAGCTTCTGCAATTGCCTCAATTTGTTTTGATGAGCCAACTGCAACTGTTGATGGAAATGTGTATCGTGTTTTAGCACGCTATTTCGGAATTGAAACTGCCATTAATTCATCAGTAGGAATTAAAGAGTTTAAAAATTTAGCTCAAAATTTAATTGACGAAACTCAACCAGGGACTTTCAATCAGGCAATTATGGATTTTGGAGCTTTGATTTGCAAACCTCAAAATCCGTTGTGTGATGAATGTTCTTTTTCTGAAAGTTGTGTGGCACTTCAAAAAAATCTGATAAAAAAATTGCCTGTAAAAGAGAAAAAAATCAAAGTAAAAAATCGTTATTTCAATTATCTAGTAATCAAAACTGAGGATGACAAAACTGTTTTGAATCAAAGAAATGATAAAGGAATTTGGCAAGGTTTATATCAATTCCCATTAATTGAAGCTGATGAAATTATCTGTAAAGAACAACTTATTACATCTAAAGAATTTTATGATTTTTTCCCTGATGAAACCACGATTTCACTCTTTAATTCCAAAGAAATTTTGCATAAATTATCGCATCAACATTTATATACGCAGTTTTGGATTATTGAAATAAAATCTCTAAAATCTGCCAAAATTCCCTGGAAAATAATTCATTCTTATCCAGTTCCAGTTTTGATTGCCAATTTTTTGATCGATTTTCGTTTTGAGGAGTAATGAATTTTTTAGTACTTTTGATACACAATAAAAAACAAGCTATGTCAGGAACTGTAAACAAAGTGATTCTGGTTGGAAATTTGGGAGATGAGGTAAAAATGCACTATTTCGAAGGTGGAGATTCAGTTGGACGTTTTCCAATTGCAACTAGCGAAACTTTCGTAAGTAAACAAAACGGTGAAAAAATCACAAATACTGATTGGCATAATATTGTTGTTAAAAATAAATTAGCCGAAATTTGTGAGAAATATTTAACCAAAGGTGACAAAATTTACTGCGAAGGGAAATTGAAAAATCGTCAATGGGAACAGGATGGTATAAAACGATATTCTACAGAAGTTCATGTGACAGAATTAACCATGTTATCCAATAAAAAGAATGGTGAAAATGTTGCTAATTCATCACAAAATTACCAAAATCCATCAACAAATAGCTCGTCTGGTTCAATACAAAAAGATGATTTACCTTTTTAATAAACGAAACATTTTAACTTTGGATTTAGATCCTGAACCTTTATTTTTAATTTTTTCATCATTCAATTTACTAATAGTAATTAACGTAATTGCGATGCTTTTTCTGCTTTTTGCATCCGCATTAATTTCAGGAACAGAGGTCGCTTTTTTTTCACTTTCTCAGACTGATTTAAATGAATTATCAAACGAAACAAAAAGTGAAAATAAAGTTGTAAAATTATTAGAAAGACCAAGAAAATTATTGGCTACAATTTTAATTGCTAATAATTTTGTCAATATTTTAATTGTGTTGCTTTTTGCAACTTTAGCTGAAAATCTATTTGGCGATTTTGATTTCAATAATTTTCATCTAAAAATTCCTATTCGTTTTTTGATTGAAGTAATTTTAGTAACTTTTTTAATATTACTTTTTGGTGAAGTTTTACCAAAAGTATATGCTTCAAGAAACGCACTTTCATTCTCAAAAAAAATGGCAAAATTCATCATTGTGATTAATACAATTTTGACTCCTTTTAGTACGCCTTTAATTTGGCTTACTGAATTTATCGAGAAAAACTTAGGAAACATGAATAATAATTTCAATGTTGAAACACTTTCTCAGGCATTAGAATTGACTTCAGATGGCGCAACAACTAAAGAAGAACAAAAAATTTTAGAAGGAATCGTAAACTTTGGAAATACAGAAACTGTTCAAATCATGACGCCTCGAATTGATGTTTTTGCAATTTCTGACGAAGAACCATTTGAAGCAGTTTTGAATAGAATTTTGGAAAAAGGATTCTCTAGGAACCCAATTTACAAGGATAATATTGATAATATTATTGGTGTTTTATATGCAAAAGATTTGTTGGCTCACCTTGATAAAACTTCTTTTAAATGGCAAACATTGATCAGGGAAGCTTTTTTCGTTCCAGAAAACAAAAAATTAGATGATTTATTAGATGATTTTAGAGGGCGCAAGAATCACTTGGCAATTGTTGTTGATGAATACGGAGGAACAAGTGGGTTGGTTACTTTAGAAGACGTTATTGAGGAGATTGTAGGCGATATTAATGATGAATTTGATGATGAAGATTTGAGTTATTCAAAAATTGACAACAACAATTATGTGTTTGAAGGCAAAACTTCTATCAAAGATTTTTGTAGAGTTTTGGATGATGAAGATGAACAAATATTTGAACGAGAAAAAGGTGAAAGCGAAACTTTAGCAGGATTTATTTTAGAAATTTCTGGAAAATTTCCAAAAAAAGGAGAGAAAATAATTTTCAAGAATTATACGTTTACTATTGAAGCGTTGGATAAAAAACGCATCAAACAAATTAAAGCGACCAGAAATGCGTAATTCTTTTGTCTTCTTTCTTTTTTCTTTTTTCTTTTGTCTTTTCTCTTGTAATCCCGAATTTTTACCTAAACCAAAAGCCTATTTGAGTCTTGAATATCCTGAAAAAAAGTATCAAAATTTGGCTCTTCAAAGACCTTATTTTTTTGAAGTTCCAAAAAACACCATTATTATTGATGAGTCAAATAATTGGTTGAAAATCCAATATCCAAATTTAAAAGCGTCTGTTGACATTACCTATAAATCTGTTAATAAAAACCTCAATGAATTGCTTTCTGATGCGGAAAAATTGGTTTTCAAACATGCGGTAAAAGCAGAACAAATCATCCCTAAAGATTTTCTAAACTATGAAAAAAGAGTTTTTGGAAGCATGTATGAAATCACTGGAAATGCGGCTTCTAACCTTCAATTTCATTTGACAGATAGCACCCATCATTTTATAAAAGGGTCTTTATATTTCTATGCTAAACCCAATTATGATTCCATTTTACCCGCAGTTGATTATATCAAAAAAGATATTTTAAAACTGATGGGAACTTTAGAATGGAAGAAATAAATTATTGATAATTTTCAATTCCACCAGCCAAACTAAAGACTTTCAAATCAGGAAAATTTCTTTTTAAAATAGAAGTGGCTTTGTAACTGTTCAAACCTTTTTGACAAACAATTACATATGTTTTTTTAAAATCAACAGTCATTTTATGTGCCTCAAATTCTTGAATAGGAATAGTTTGATGCACTTGAAAAGGCAATTTTAAATTTGGTAAAACTGCAATAATTTCGAGATTTTTATCGGATAATTTTTCTTTTAACGCTGCAGATGAAATCAACCAATTTGCATTTTGAACTTTACAATTCTCATCAAAATAGTTTTCTGAATCAAAGATTTTTTGAATTTTTTCTTTGGTAAAATTCGAAGTTAATTTTATTTTTAACTGTGAATTGTTCAGCGAATTATAAATCAATAATTCATTTTGAAGTGGTTTTCCAATTTCAGTGATAATTTTCAGCACTTCATTTATTTGAAATGTTGCAATGATTCCAACAATTGCATTCAAAGTTCCTGCAACTTCACAATTGGGAATATCAGTGGTCATAATTGGAAAAGCATCTCTTAAATTTGTCGAAAAATTTTCTTGTTGAGGAATATTAAAACTCGCAACATAACCAACAAATTTATACAAAGAACCATACACCAAAGGTTTATTTTTCAATACACAAAAATCATTTAAAAGGAATTTTGTTGGCAAAGAATCTGTGCCATCAACCACAACATCAACTTTTGAAATCAAGTCAAAAACAGTATTTTTTGTAACAGCTTTGTTGTAAAAAATCACTTCTGTAAAAGGCGCTCTTTCTTTGATAAAAGACGCTAAAACAGCTGCTTTTGGTTTGCCAATATCTGATAAACTATAAAAAACCTGTCTGTGTAAATTGCTGATATCAACAGTATCAAAATCAACCAAATGAATTTTTCCAATACCACTTGAAGCCAAATAAACTGCAATGGCACTTCCCAAACCTCCACAACCAACTACTAAAACGGAAGCGTTTTGTAATTTTTTTTGTCCAACTTCACCAATTTCTGATAAAGTAATTTGACGTTTGAAAAGTTGGTTTTTGGTTGGTTTCATTTTTATTTTTTTGATTTCTCGATACAATTTTTTCATTCTTCAAAAATCACTCGAAATGACAATCGTTAGTATGTTATGATAAAAATATTGTCCGTTCGAGTAATTCAGATTTTTCATCAGAATTGTATCGAGAACTTTTTAATTATTTTCTATCTCAATTTTAGCAGCCCCCAAATCTTCAGGAGTATTGATATTTCGAATCAAATCATCATCAACTTCAACAATTTCAACATCATTATTGATGAGCATTTTTCGGGGGCAAGAATAGCCTTGAGACAAATATTGCAACAAAATTGGATATGCTTTTGGTTCATAAATGGTAATCAAAGGCTCCATAAATTCCTTGTTTTTCCCTTTGATGGCAGTTGCCACTTTTGATGGATTCCTTTTTTGAAGCAACCATTTAATCAATTTATCATTCACAAAAGGAAGGTCTGTTGCCAACACAAACCAAGCCGAATTTGGGTCTTTTTGTAATGCCGAACAAATCCCCCCAAAAGGTCCTAAATTCAAAAAAGTGTCTGAAATTTCATTGACTTTTACTAATGAATTTTCCACAGAGAAAAACGTTTCAATTTTATTGTTTTCAAGCAACTCTTTGGCAACTTCTTTTTGTGGTTTTCCATGAAATTCTAGCAACGATTTGTTTGTTCCCATTCTTGTACTTTTCCCGCCAATCAAAACCAACCCTTTAATTGGAGCAATTCTTTGCCGAATTAACTGCTGGATGTGATGCGAAATTTTGTCAATTTCATCGATTGAATAGTATTGTAATTCTTTGATTTTTGGATATTTCTCCATTAAAAAAGGAAAAATTTCAGTCTCATTTTTCAATTTTATAATAAATTGAATATCCTGTAATTGATGGATTCTTTTCAAAACTGAAGCTTCTTTTTCTTCATCTAAAATCAAGATTTGTTTGACTCCTTCAAAATGATTTCCGTTGATAAAAACCAAATCAAATTGTGCAAAATCTAATTTTTGTTGATACGTATTTACAGTTTTTGAAGTGTTTATTTGCACATTTCCTTCATGATGAAAAGTGAATGATGAAAGCGAATTTGGATTTTCATCTTTGTCATGAGAAGCATCAAAATAACCCAATTTATAGTTGGATAATTTTTCAGAAATATGCTGAACTAAAGATAAAATAATGGTACAATTTGTCCCTAAAAAAGCAATTTCATTTGGTGCAAAATTGTCTGTTTTTCTTCGTTGTAAATGGGTGTGTTTTTGATGCTTATCCATTTTTTATATCCGATTTTCCACCTGTTTTTTCAATCAATTTTATTTCTTGAATGACCATTTTTTGACTGATACTTTTACACATATCATACATCGTTAAGCAGGTTACACTTGCTCCAGTCAAAGCTTCCATTTCAACACCTGTTTTTCCTTCAATGCTCACTTTACAAGTCACTTCGGCATGTTCATTATCTAACATTTTTATCTCAATATCAACACCATTAATCAATAAAGGATGACACATTGGAATCAATTCTGATGTTTTTTTAACTGCCTGAATTCCTGCAATAATTGAAGTTTGAAAAACAGGTCCTTTTTTGGTAACGAGTTCATTATTCGTGAAATGTGAAATCACTTCTTTTCCCAAAAACATTTTTGCTTTTGCAATCGCAATTCTTTGCGTTATTTGTTTATCAGAAACATTGACCATTTTAGGATTTCCAGAAGTATTTATATGTGAAAAATCGCTCATTATTTATAGTTTATTATTGGATAACTTTCTCCTTTTTTAAACTCATTTTGTTCATTTGGCAATTGCATAAAACCATCTGCTTTCAGCAAACTTGCTAAATCTCCAGAGCCATTTGCGTTTATGGGAGTTGCAATTAAATGCCCAAATCTATAGTTTATTTTTATGGATAAAAAATATGTTAAATTCGGTTTAAAAATCACATTTTCTGATAAAATAGCTGTTTTTCCTTCCATTTTCAATCCTACAGATTTGAAAAACCATGGATAAAAATACACCAAGCAATTCACAAAAGTTGAAACTGGATTTCCTGGAAAAGCAAAAACTTTACAAGTGGCTGTTTGACCAAACCAAAAGGGTTTTCCTGGTCTTTGAGCCACTTGATGAAACAATTTTTGAACGCCTAGTTCTTCTAAAACTTCGGGTAAAAAATCAAATTTTCCTTTGCTAACTGCGCCACTAAAAAGCAATACATCAAAAGTTTCTAAATATCCTTTGATTTTTGATTTTAAAACGACTTTATCATCCAAAATGTGACTTATTTCTGATGAAATATGTAATTTTTTTAGCAACGAAACCAGTGTAAAAACATTACTTTTTCTGATTTGATGCGCTAATGGAATTTCGTCAACAGAAACCAACTCATCTCCTGTAGAAATGATCATCACTTTTGGATGTTTTGCTACTTTTACAAACGATTTTCCAACAGTTGCAAAAACACCAATCTCTGCTGCGCCAATTAGTGTGTTTTTTGCAATTAATTTAGTCCCTTTTTGTTCATCTTTTCCTTTTTCATGAATATTTTGGAAATGATTAATTTCTTCAACCATTATTTTGGCAATTCCGTCACTAATTTGCAAATCTTCATATCTAATAACTGCAGAAGTATTTTTTGGCAACACAGCTCCAGTCATCACTTCAATACAATTTTCGGCATTTTTTAACGAAATTTGCTCACTTCCAGCAGGTTGAATTCCTTCTATTTTATAGCTTCTTTGTCCGTTTTGAAATGAGCTAACATCAATAGCAATTCCATCCATAGTAACTCTATTGAATGGGGGAAAATCGCGATCGGCGAAAATCGATTCTTTCAAAATTCTTCCAGAAGATTTTAAAAAAGGGATTTCCTCTACCGAAATTTCGGCACCAAAATCTTGTCCTGAATTTATAATAATTTCTAACGCTTTTTCAACTGATATCATTATTAAAGCTGCTACTATTTTTGATGAAAATTATTCTTTTGAAAGTGTTACCCCCTTTGGGTGAAAGAGGGCTTTACCCTCCAATTGTACTCATGCTTTCAGAAACACTTCCTTTTTTTCTATTGGCTTCTGCAATAAATCCATTTTCAGGTTTTTCTTTTACAAGAGATAAAAAAAGCGTTTTTACATCTTCATCACTTGCGCCATTTCTTATAAAATCTCTCAAATTAAAAACACCATCATCAAACAAACAATTTTTAAAAGTGCCTTTTGATGTGATTCGAATTCGGTTACAATCACTACAAATTGTTCTTGTAAAAGAAGGAATAATTCCAATAGAACCTATATGATTTTCGATTTTATAATTTCTAGAAGTGGATGATTTTTTAGACTGAATTTCAGTCACTTCAAACTCCCTTTTTATTTCATTTAAAATTTTAGGAAACGTCCAATTTTCATTCATTTCACGCTGACCTTTTCCGTTGAAAGGCATTTCCTCAATAAAACGAACTGACACATTTTTTTCCTTAGTTAATCTCACAAAATCATTGATTTCATCTGTATTAAAACCTGATTGAACAACGACATTCAACTTCAATTCTAAACTACTTTTTTCAAGTAATTCAAAGGTTTTAAAAACCTCTAAAAAGACATCTCTTCTTGTGATTTTGGCAAATTTTTCTCTCTGTAAACTATCAATACTCAAATTGATACTTTTTACTTTTTTCAGTGTTTCAATCTTTGAAATATGTTTGGAAATTAATGCGCCATTCGTAGTAATGTTAATTTCTTGCAACAAATCATTGAAAGAAAGCATCTCTAAAAACTGGATAAAATCTTTTCTGACAAAAGGTTCGCCTCCAGTTAAACGTACTTTTTTAACGCCCAATTCTGACAAAACACGAATTAAACGTGCCATTTCATCAAAAGTCAGCAATTCATCTTTTGGTACAATGTCAATTCCGTGAGCAGGCATGCAATATTGACATCGTAAATTGCAACGATCTGTGACTGCCAAACGCACATAATCAATTTGACGACCAAAAGAATCAATTAAAGAATTCATCAATTTGGGAGTTTTTTACTGAGCAAACCATAAATAAAAGCACCTAATAAAGCTGAAATTAATAAAATTA
Organism: Flavobacteriaceae bacterium UBA2540; assembly: GCA_002340765.1. Classification (GTDB taxonomy): domain Bacteria; phylum Bacteroidota; class Bacteroidia; order Flavobacteriales; family Flavobacteriaceae; genus Polaribacter. The sequence goes on from DDMS01000021.1 coordinate 54,205, forward strand.
ACGCAGGTAAAAATTTGAAACCTAAAATTACAAAAATGGGCCCTGCGCAAGCACCTGAAATTCCCCAACCAATACCAAAAAAAGTACCGCCAACCAATGTTCTTACAAAACCTTTTTCTTTTTCTTTTGGTTTGATGAGATTTCCATGAATATCTTTGATCATTCCTCGTTTGAATAATTGCATAAAAACAGCAGAAATCACAATAGCACTTCCAATAATTCCAAACATGTGAAATGATTGAAAACGAAACATTTCGTAAAAACGGAACCATGAAATTGCTTGAGATTTGCTTAAAACAATCGCAAAAAAGATTCCTAATAATAAAAATTTGATGTTTTTCATAACTTAAAAAATTTCGGGAATGATGAACCAAGCAGCAATAATACCACCAATAAAAAATCCGATAACTGCCAATAATGATGGAAATTGCAAACTACTCAAACCCGTAATTGCATGTCCAGAAGTGCAACCGCCTGCATAACGTGTTCCAAAACCAATTAACAAACCTGAGACTACTAAAATCAAAAATCCTTTTAAGGAAAAAACGGCTTCGTTGCTAAAAATTTCGTCCGGAAAATATTGATTCGCTACATTTGTAAAACCAATATCTGTCAATTCTTGAATTGTTTTTGGATTCAATGCAACTGTTTGATCAGGAATTAAAAAATGGGAACCGATAATTCCGCCAATGACCAAACCCATTGCGAACATCAGTCCAAAATCTCTTTCTTTCCAGTCTTTTTTGAAATAATCAGAAAATTTTCCTGCGCCAGCTAAGGTACAAAGTGTTTCAAAATCGGTTGAAGTTCCAAAATTTTTCCCAAAATAAAAGTATAGAACCAATGAGATTGCAATCAAAGGCCCCCCAACAAACCATGCAAAAGGTTCAAAAATAAAATACATATTATAGTTGTGTTTTTAGATAATTCATAATTTTTTGGGTTGCTCCCAAATGTTCTTGAATATATTTTTTATTGATATTTCCAGTCGATTCTCTAAAACCTTCGTCTTTTTTCAGTTTTGTAAAAATACTCGAAAATTCTTTTTGATTTTTGATAGAAAAGCACCCTTTTAGATTTACCAAATCTACAGCTTCTTTAAACTTGTCGAATTTGTTTCCAATAACTACAGGAATTCCGAAAGTTGCTGGCTCTAAAATATTGTGTAAACCAGTTTTGAGGCCTCCACCAACATAAGCCACATTTGCAGCAACATAAATTTTTGTCAAAATTCCAATGGTATCGACAATCAAAACTTGATATTCAGCCATGTTTTTTCCTTCTTTTTCTGAAAACAAAATTGTTTTTTTATGGATTGATTTTTTCAATCCTAAAACAGCGTCATTTTGAATATTATGAGGAGCTATAATGATTTTTTCGTCATATAAACTATTGTTATTGATATAATTAACTAAATATTCTTCATCCTCTTTCCAAGTACTTCCTGCTACAATGGTGTATTGATTATTTTTAAATTCATCAATAAAATCGAGCGAATTATTTTGATTCAAAATTCTTGAAACCCTGTCAAAACGTGTATCTCCAACTACTGAACTATTTTTAAAATCAATACTTTCTAATAATTTTTTAGAATTTTCATCTTGCAGAAAAAAGTGATGAAAAGCTTTTAAGGAATTTCGCATAAAACCTCCATAAGGCTGAAAAAAAAGTTGATTTTTTCTAAAAATTCCAGAAACTAAAATAGTTGGAATTTGGTTTTTGTTTACTTCATTTAGAAAATTTGGCCAAAATTCATATTTCACAAAAATGGCAAATTTGAGATGAATATTTTTTATAAATCTTTTAGCATTCGCATCTGAATCTAAAGGCAAATAGCAAACAACGTCTGCCAAATCGTAGTTTTTTCGAACTTCATATCCTGAAGGAGAAAAAAAAGTAACCAATATTTTATAGTGTTTGAAATTTGATTTTAGTTCTTCAATAATAGGATGCGCTTGTTCAAATTCGCCCAAAGAAGCGACATGAAACCAAACAGTTTCTTCGTTTTTTAGTGCTTCAATTTTGAGAAATGTTTGCTTTCTTCCATCAATAAAAAGCCTAATTTTTTTATTAAAAATCGCTATTATTGGCAAAATTGATGAGACAATGAAAACTAAAAAATTGTACAAAAACTTCATGAAGGTAAAAATACAAAATAGAAATTAGTATAATCCTATTCAAAAAAAAAAGCGTATTAATTACACAGAATTAAGACGCTTTTTGTATGATATTGATAAGTATTTTAAGCTTCAAATGGAGTTATAGAAACATAAGATTTGTTATCTCTTTTCTTTCTGAACTCAACAACACCGTCAATTTTAGCATGTAAAGTGTGATCTTTTCCCATATATACATTATCTCCTGGATTATGAGTTGTTCCTCTTTGACGAACAATAATATTACCTGCAATTGCAGCTTGTCCTCCAAATATTTTTACACCTAGGCGTTTCGATTCTGATTCTCTACCGTTTTTAGAACTACCTACTCCTTTTTTATGTGCCATGACTTTATGGTTTTAAAATTGTATTTCTTATTTAGTTAATGTTTTAATCAATTCAGCTTTTTTCAAAGAGCTATATCCTTCAATACTTTTCTCTTTTGCAACCTCTCTTAATTCCGCAACAGACATTGAAGAATAATCAACTGCTGTTTCAGTTACTTCAACTTTTGGAGCTGCCTCTTTTTTAGCTGATTTTGTTGCGCCAGTAGGAGTAATTGATTCAATTTGAATCTCACTTAAATACTGTCTGTGTCCGTTTTTCTTTTGGTAACCTTTTCTTCTTTTCTTTTTGAAGACGATTACTTTGTCACCTTTTAAGTGACCTAAAACTTGAGCCGTTACTGAAGCTCCTACTATAGCTGGGGCGCCAACTGTTACTGATCCATTGTTATCCAATAAAAGAACGTTATCAAAAGTAACTTTTGATCCTTCTTCCGCTTGTAAACGATGAACGTACACTTTTTGGTCTTTTGCTACTTTAAACTGCTGCCCTGCTATCTCTACGATTGCGTACATACTATTTGTTTTGCGTATTAATACTTGTTTGTTTGCATTTACTTCATGAAAATGCGGGTGCAAATATAGTTCTTTTTTTAATTTTATCAAGAGAATACTAAAATTAATTTACAGATACTGAACCAGATAAAAAATACTTTTCTATTCGTTTTTTAAAGTATGTTCAGTATTTTTGAAAAAACAATAAAAATTGCAATTTTTTATGTAACATTGGCTTTTTCTTTGCGTCAAATCAAACAGAAACTTTTATTAACTAAATATCTATCAATGAAAAAAAGAATTTTAACACTTTTTACGGTGTTTTTAGTAGCGATTTCTTCAAGAGCTCAAAAGGTTGAATTTGAAGAATTTAAATTAGATAATGGTATGCATGTCATTTTGCATAAAGACAATTCTGCTCCCGTAGTGGTAACTTCAGTAATGTATCATGTTGGCGCAAAAGATGAACAACCAGATAGAACAGGAATGGCTCACTTTTTTGAACATTTATTGTTTGAAGGAACTCAAAACATCAAAAAAGGAGAATGGTTTAAAATTGTTTCTTCAAATGGAGGCAGAAATAATGCCAATACTACAGATGATAGAACGTATTACTACGAAATTTTTCCATCAAACAAAATTGAATTGGGATTGTGGATGGAATCTGAAAGATTATTGCATCCAATCATTGGTCAAGAGGGTGTAAATACTCAAAATGAAGTAGTAAAAGAAGAAAAAAGATTGCGTGTTGATAATCAACCATATTCTCGTTTTTTAGAAAATGTGAAATTGAATATGTTTAAAAAACACCCTTATAAAGGAACTACCATTGGTAAAATGGAGCATTTAGATGCAGCTACTTTAGAGGAGTTTTTAGCATTTAATAAAAAATATTATGTTCCTAATAATGCTACACTTGTAGTTGCTGGTGATATTAATATGAATGAGGCTAAGAAAATGATTGAATCTTATTTTGGTTCAATACCAAAAGGGGAAGAGATTAAAAGAGATTTCCCAAAAGAAGATCCAATTACTGAGCCAATAAAAGCAACTGCTTACGACCCCAATATTCAAATTCCAGCAATTATTACAGCTTACAGAACTCCCTCAATGAAAACAAGAGATTCTAGAGTTTTGGATATGATTTCTTCCTATTTAAGCACAGGAAGAAGTTCTGTTTTGTATAAAAAAATGGTGGATGACAAAAAAATGGCATTACAAGTTGGTGCAATTAATTTGAGTCAAGAAGATTATGGAACTTACGTTTTATATGGTTTGCCACAAGGAGAAAATAAATTGGATGATTTAATCAAAGAAATGGATGAAGAAGTTTTAAAAATTCAAACAGATTTAATTTCTGAAAAAGATTACGAAAAACTACAAAATCAATTCGAAAATAACTTTGTGAGTTCTAATTCAAGTGTTGAAGGAATTGCAAGTTCATTAGCCACATACCATGTGTTATTTGGGGATGCAAATCTAATTAATACAGAAATTGATATTTATAGATCGATCAAAAGAGAAGAAATGAGAGAGGTAGCAAAAAAATATCTAAATCCAAATCAACGATTAATTTTAGAATATCTTCCAGAAAAAAAATAACATCAAAAGACATTATATCATATGAAAACAAGAATTATAACTTTAGTCACTTTACTACTCCTGTCTTTTGCTGGAAATGCACAAATAGATAGAAGTAAACAACCAGAACCCGGAGTTTCTCCCAAAATAAAACTAGGAAAAGCGGAAACTTTTACGCTAAAAAATGGCTTGAAAGTAATCATTGTTGAAAATCATAAATTACCAAGAGTTTCTGCAAACTTGACTATTGACAATGATCCATATTTTGAGGGAGAAAAAGCAGGACTTTCTTCAATGATGGGAAGTTTATTAGGAAGAGGAACAAAAAACATTTCAAAAGACGATTTCAATGAAAAAGTTGATTATTATGGCGCAAATGTTTCTTTTTTTAGTTCAGGAGCTTTTGCTTCGTCATTAAAAAGATATTTCCCAGAAATGTTAAGTTTAATGGCTGATGGTGTCAAAAACCCCACTTTTACCCAAGAAGAATTTGACAAAGAGCAAAAAATCATTTTAGACAATTTAAAAAATAATGAAAAAAACGTAACTTCAATTGCAAGACGTGTAGAAGATGTGTTGACGTATGGAAAAGATCATCCTTATGGAGAATTTACTTCCAATGAAAGTGTAAATAAAATTACGTTAGATGACGTAATGAAAAATTACAATTCTTTCTACAAACCCAATAATGCTTATTTGGTGATTGTTGGTGATTTTGAAACCAAAGCAATTAAAAAATTAATCACTTCATTATTTTCAGATTGGCAATCAGGAACAATCCCAGCTTATACATTGCCAACTCCAAAAAATGTTCCTACAACAGAAATCAATTTTATTGATATGCCAAATGCAGTGCAATCAGAAATTGCAGTAATCAATACCATTAATTTGAAATTAGGAGACAAAGATTATTTTGCTACTTTGTTGGCAAATCAAATTTTAGGTGGTGGAGGTACTGCCAGATTATTTCAAAACTTACGTGAAGATAAAGGCTACACTTATGGAGCGTATTCAAATGTGAGACAAAGTAAATATGCAGGAAGTTTTAGAGCTTCAGCAAGTGTAAGAAATATGGTTACTGACAGTTCAGTAGTGGAATTGATGAGAGAAATCAATACCATTAGATATAAAAAAGTAACCCCTGAAGATCTTAAAAACGTAAAAGAAGAATACATTGGTGGTTTTGTGATGGATGTTCAAAAACCAGCAACAGTGGCAGGTTTTGCTTTGAACATGGCAAGATATAATTTACCAAAAGATTTTTACGAAACTTATATTGAAAGAATTAATGCAGTTACTTTAGAGGATGTTCAAAATGCAGCCATCAAATATTTTCAGGGAGATAAAGCCAGAATTATCATTACTGGAAAAGGAATTGATGTGTTGAAAAATTTGGAAAATACTGATTATGCCATTAAGTACTTTGATAAAAATGGAAATCCAACAGAAAAACCTGCCATGACATTGCCAATTCCTGGTGGAATGACTGCTGAAAAAGTAGTAAACAACTACTTGAATGCCATTGGTGGAAAAGACAAAGTGATGGCTGTGAAAACCACGATGATGACAGCAAATGCAACAATTCAAGGAACTCCAATTGTGATGACTATGAAAGCTTCTTTGCCAAACAAAACTTCACAAGAAATTGCCGTGATGGGAAATGTAATGCAAAAAACAGTTTTTAACGGAGTTAAAGGCTATGCAGAAGGACGTGGTCAAAAAATGGACATGACTCCCGAGCAAATTATAGAGGCTAAAGCTACAAACGCTATTTTTAGCGATTTGAATTATACCTCAGGAATCTTATTAAGAGTAGAACCAATTGACGGAAAAAACATGATTGTTTTGCAATTCAATGACACTGAAGTTTTTTACGACATGACTACTTGGTTGAAAGTAAAAGAAGTAAAAAAAGTGAAAACTCCAGATGGACAAGAAGTTGAAGTTCCGACAAACTTTGGAGATTACAGGGAAGTAAAAGGCTTGAAATTCCCTTATTCAATTGCACAAAAAATGGGCCCTATGGATTTAAATTTTGAAATCAAAGAAATCAAAATTAATGAAGGTGTTACTGATGCTGATTTTAAATAAATCTATTAGAAAATAGATACTAGAATAAATAGAAAAGAGTCAAGACGTGAGTTTTGACTCTTTTTTTATGAATATTTTTATTAATTTAAATTTGTTTATTCTTGCTTCTTTTCTCTTTATTCTTGCTGCTCTTTTACCTAGCTCTATTCACCAAATACACTCCAAACATAATGATAAATCCTGCAAATAATTGCAAAATACTTAATTTTTCACCATCTAAAAATCCCCAGAAAATCCCTACTAAAGGCATTAAATACGTAACAGAAGAGGCAAAAACGGGTGTTGAAATTTGAACTAATTTGGTGTATAACACTTTGGCAATTCCTGTTCCGAAAATTGCGAGAATTACCACATAGAGTAAAGAATCCATTTGCATTTCATCTCCTGTAAAAGTGCTGAAAAATCCTGAAAAATAAAGGACTACAATTGCAGGTGGTAACATCATCAAAAAATTTCCTGTGATGATTGCCAAAGCATCTAAATCCGAAAGATGTTTTTTTACAATATTTACATTCATAGCATATCCAAAGGTTGCCAAAATAGCCAATAACGAAAACCAATAATTTTGATTCGGATTCATATCTGCCCCTTTTAAAATAAGGATAGAAGTTCCAATCAAACCAAATAAAATTCCTATAAATTGCTTTTTCTTAAAACCAAAACCAAAAACTACTATTCCAAGGATAAACGTATTGAAAGGTGTAAAAGAATTCAACATAGAAGCAATAGCACTATCAATTTCTTGAACAGCAAACGAAAATAAAAAAACAGGAAAAAAAGTTCCTAAAAAAGCGGTGTAAAAGATATACTTCCATTGGTTTTTCTTGATTTTTTTCAAGCTAGAAAAACCAATCATCAATAATAAAACAGCAGAAAATGTGATTCGTAAGGCTCCTAATGAAATGGGGTCAAAACCCAATAATGCTTTTTTAATTAAAATATAGGAGCTACCCCAAACTAAAGAAAGTAAAACGAGAAACAACCATTTTCGTTGTTGTAAATTCATAAAGAAAAAATTGCGACTGCAAAATTCTAATAATTTCTGTAAAGAGCTGTATTATAATTGATAAATTTGCAACATAATTTAATCAGAAAATTTATGAACACAAAAAAAATAATTTTCAGTATTGCAGTTGCCTGTTTATTCATGGTTTCATGTAAAAAAGAAGCAGCAAAAGTTGAGTTGCCTGTTGAAAAAGCGCAAGTTTCGCTGGCTATCTCAGGAATGACCTGCGAAATTGGTTGTGCAAAAACTATTGAATCTAAACTTTCAAAAAAAGAAGGCGTTTTGGATGCCAAAGTTTTTTTTGCTGACAGCATTGCCACCATCGAATTTGATGCAAATAAAACTTCGAAAAAAGATTTGATCGCTTTTGTTGACGGAATTGCAGGAGGAGATTTATACAAAGCTTCTATCCATAAAAAAGAAAATCATTCTTGTACAGAAAAGTGCGAAAAAGGATGTGACAATAAAACTGCCACAAAAATGGAATGTAAAAAAGATTGCAAAATGGCTTGTTGTGCTGACAAGAAAAGTTAAATCTTAATTTAAGTGTAAAAAAAAGCCGCCTCAATTCTTAGAATTGAGGCGGCTTTTTTTTGATTTGTTCAATAAAATCATTTCCTAATTTTATTTTTATTTTAATCCAATTCAGAATATATTTTCCACTTTACACAATATTAACATACCGAATGAATACTTAATAATCACTTAACTCAAAAAATTGATTGCTAAATTAGTTTTGCAACTTAAATATTAATCATATAACATTTATTATGAAAAAAATTTTACTTTTATGTGTTTTATTTGCTAGTTCAATAGCATTTAGTCAAGTTACTTTTATAACCACAGATACAAATTGGTCTGGGGATGTAACTATGGATGGAAAAGTTGTAGTGAATAATAATGCTACTTTAACTATTCAACCTGGAACTGTTATCAAAGCTGTATTTAAATCTGACCCAGTTGACGCATCTGCTTTAATTATTGCTAAAGG
>DDMS01000036.1:0-27717 GCA_002340765.1 Flavobacteriaceae bacterium UBA2540
ATAAATAATCTATAATAACTATAAAAAATTGATAATATTTCTTAAATAGTCTTTATTTGTCTAAAATAAATCCTTTATTATGAAATTCAATCCAGCAGAAAACATTCAAGATTTACAATATTTTGGTGAATTTGGAGGCGTAAATCCTTCAATTTCAGATTCTTCAACCTACACTTTTTTGTCCGCAAAAACCATGTTTGATACTTTTGAAGGCAATGCAGATGGTTGTTATTTATATTCGCGTCATTCATCGCCATCCAATTTATATTTGGGTGAGGCTTTGGCTGCACTAGAGGGAACAGAAACAGCCAATGTTGCGGCTTCAGGAATGGGAGCAATTACACAAGTTTTATTACAATTTTGTAAAGGGGGTGATCACATTGTTTCAAGCAGAACTATTTATGGAGGAACCTATGCATTTTTGAAAAATTTCACCCCAAAACTTCACATAGAAACTACTTTCGTTGACATTACAAAATTGGACATTGTAGAAGCTGCAATCACCAAAAATACCAAAGTTTTATATTGTGAATCTGTGAGCAATCCTCTGTTGGAAGTAGCTAATATAAAAGCTTTGGCTGATTTGGCAAAAAAGCATAACCTGCAATTAGTGGTTGACAATACGTTTTCTCCATTGTTAATTTCGCCAGTAAAATTAGGCGCTCATGTGGTGATTCACAGTTTGACAAAATTCATCAATGGTTCTTCGGATACTTTAGGTGGCGTGGTTTGTGGCACTCAAGAATTCATTAATAATTTACGAAATGTGAATGATGGTGCAAGCATGTTATTGGGTTCAACTATGGATAGTTTGCGAGCAGCATCCATCCTTAAAAATCTTAGAACGTTGCATATCAGAATGACACAGCACAGTAAAAATGCACAATTTTTGGCAGAGAAATTTGAAGCGGATGGATTAAAAACAGTTTATCCAGGATTGGTTTCTCATCCTTCACACGAAATTTTTAAATCGATGATGAATGCTGATTATGGGTTTGGTGGATTATTAACAATTGATGTTGGTTCATTAGACAAAGCCAATGAATTGATGGAATTAATGCAACTTAAAAAAATTGGATATTTGGCAGTAAGTTTAGGGTTTTACAAAACCTTATTTTCTGCCCCAGGAAGTTCTACTTCATCAGAAATTCCGAAAAAAGAGCAAATTGAAATGGGACTTTCGGAAGGTTTGATTCGTTTTTCAATTGGATTGGACAATGACATTGAACGCACATACCACATGATGAAAAATTGCATGATTGAAATTGGTGTTTTGAAGAAATAATTTTTGCAATCCCGAAGTTTCGAGATCAAAAATATCCTGCAAGGTTTCAAAAATCATGAACGTATAAATCATTACAAAACCAAAATTATTTATAAAAATAATTTTTTTCCAAATCTTACAGGCTTTAAAAACCTGAGAGTTTTTTTATGAAATCGAATTATATCCATTTCAAATTTCTTTTTTGTTATTTGCAATTTTTGATTTGCATAACTTTCTGTAAAATCGTAACATTACAAATCTAAATTTCAAACGATGCAGCAAGAAAAAAACACTTCAGAAATTCATATACAAGATCAAAAAATCATAGAGAATAAGCAATTATCCATTTGGGAAGCACTATTTCCTGTATTTGCATTGGTTGCAATGTTGGCTTTTAATGTCTTTGTTTTTGGGGATGATGCTTTGAGTGGAAGCAATCAATTTATATTATTATTGGGTGGAGCAGTTGCAGCAATTGTAGGTTTTAGAAACAAAGTTTCTCATGAATCAATGATGGGAGAAGTTGCAGAAAACATCAAATCAACTTCGGGTGCCATTTTAATTTTATTAATGGTTGGTGCATTAGCAGGTACTTGGTTGATTAGTGGTGTTATTCCTGCCATGATTTATTATGGATTGCAGGTGTTGAATCCAACCATTTTTTTAGCTGCTTGTTTGATAATTTGCGCTATCATTTCGATTGCAACAGGTAGTTCTTGGACCACTTCAGCTACTGTAGGAATTGCATTAATTGGTATTGGTGATGCTCTCGGAATTTCAATGGGAATGACTGCAGGAGCAGTGTTGTCTGGGGCATATTTTGGGGATAAAATGTCACCAATGTCTGATACTACGAATTTGGCCCCAGCAATGGCAGGAACAGATTTGTTTACACATATCAAATACATGACGTACACAACTGTCCCTACTTTTATTTTATCACTATTGTTTTTTACTGTACTAGGTTTTACACAAAATATTACTGGTGAAGCAGATACAAATGCTTTGTTGGGTGATATTGACAAAGCTTTTTCCATTTCTCCATGGTTATTTATTGTGCCAATTATTGTGATTGGATTGATTGTAAAGAAAACACCTCCTTTGATTGCGTTGCTTGCTGGGACTATTTTAGCAGCTATTTTTGCATTGATTTTTCAGCCAGAAGTTGTAGCACAAATCGCGGGCGTTCAAGAATTAAATTTTACAAATGCTTATAAAGGAGTTTTAAAAGCAATCACTGTTGAAACTTCAATTGCTACCGAAAATAAAGCGTTGGCTGATCTGTTTACAACAGGAGGAATGTCAAAAATGACGGGAACAATTTGGTTGATTTTATGCGCGATGGTTTTTGGTGGAATTATGGATGCTATTGGTGCTTTAGCTAGAATCAGTAGTTTTATGTTGAATTTGTTTGATTCTGTTTTTGGATTATTTGCTAGTACCGTTTTCACTTGTATTGGATTGAATTTCACAGCTTCTGATCAATATTTAGCGATTGTTATACCTGGAAAAATGTATGCAAAAGCATATAAAGACAAAGGATTAGCGCCTGAAAACTTGAGTAGAACTTTGGAAGATTCAGGAACAGTAACCTCTGTTTTAATTCCCTGGAATACTTGTGGTGCCTATCATACAGGAGTTTTAGGAGTTTCGGTTTTTGACTTCGGAATTTATGCCATTTTCAATTGGTTGAGCCCATTTATGACCTTATTGTTTGCGGCTTTCAAAATTAAAATCAAACAGTTAGTTGCTAAATAGTGTTAGATTTTTAATGTTAAATCTTGAAAAAAATATCCAAACTAACTTTGTATCAATCTATCAATACAACTATCTTTGATTGGTTAAATTTTGAATTCAAAATTTAAAGTAATTTATTAAAAATCAGCAACTTTAATTCACTAATGAAATATTCTCCAATAAAAATATGCCTTTACATTTGCGCTACTTTATTGTTGATGTATCTCATGACTTTTTTTAGTAAAAACCATCAACTTCCCATCGGAAAATTCCAAGAAGGTTTTGTGGTGAAAAAATGGTTTTTTAAATATCCTAAAACTGCTTCTTTTTTCAAACAAAAAGAATTGGACGAAAATCAAATAAAATCTTTAGACAGTATTGTTTACAATTTGAGTGTTACTGATAGTAATGACGCAGAAGATGCTAAAATTATTCCAATTTTCACAAAAATTGATACCTCCAAAATTGAACGTTTGTCGTATCCAAAAGATGCAAAAGCATTTATAAAACAATTAAAAATCAATCTTCAAAGTCCAAAATGTCGCATCATTCATTATGGTGATTCACAAATTGAAGGCGATAGAATGTCTGGGTATATTCGCAATAGATTGCAAGGATATTTTGGCGGAAGTGGCCCTGGATTTATTCCAATAGTTCAAGTGTATCAACAAATCAGCGCTAACATAACTCCGTCACCAAATTGGAAACGTTTTGCAGCTTTTGATCCAACACACAAGCGTTTTTCTCATCAAAAGTATGGTGCTTATACCTCACTTTCACGATTTACGCCAGTGTATGACATCGAAGAAGATAGTTTGCTTTTAGATAAACTTGAACTCACAAAAGCAACTATTGATATTGGCGTTTCTCAACGTTCTTATGCGCTTCTTAAAAATTTCACTTCCATAGGGTTGCATTATGGAAACGTGCAATCACCCTCAGCAATTCAAGTGAATAATGATGGTGTTTTGATGAAAAGCGATACACTGATTGCAGATGGCAATTATCATAAATATTCAATCAATTTAACAAGTGCGCCAACCAATTTGAGGATTGAAATAGATGCTAAAATTAGTCCAGATTTTTATGGATTAACGCTTGATGGCGAAAAAGGAATTTCGTTGGATAATGTAGCAATGCGAGGTGCATCAGGAACTGTTTTTGCTACAATGAATAGCGAAAACTTCAGTCAAATGTTCCAACAATTAAAACCAAAAGTATTGATTTTCCAGTTTGGAGGAAATACAGTGCCTTATTTAAAAGATTCTTTATCAGTAATAAATTATGCAGGATATTTAAAAAGTCAGTTGAATTGGACTCGCACTAAAACCGACAATGCAAGTATTATTTTTATTGGTCCTTCTGACATGACAACCACTGAAAATGGAGAATTGATTACCTATAAATTATTACCATATCTCAATCAAGTTTTAAAACAAACTTGTAATGAAAATGGCATTGCTTATTGGAGTATGTTTGATGCAATGGGAGGAAAAAACTCTATGAAACATTGGGTTGACCAAAAGTTGGCAGGAAGTGATTATACGCACTTTTCCTCAAGTGGTACCAAAGTTGTTTCTGAGTTGTTTTTCGTAGCTTTATATTTAGATTTGATGGCTTTAAAATGAACAAAAAACTTCTGATTTTAGTCATTTTTTGGGCAACACAATGCTACTCGCAACGCTATATTTTAGATAGTGTTGAGTCAGAATATGGAAGTTTATACCATCAAGAAATCAATCAATTCAAGTATGCAGCTGATTCTCCTTATTTTAATACTTTTTTTAAAAGATTGGATAGTGTGTTTGAAGGGAAAAAAGACAAACTTCATATTTTTCACATAGGTGGTTCACACATTCAAGCGGATATTTATTCAAACAAATTGCGGACCTATCTTCAAAATACCAACGAAGTTTCCATGGCGCAACGTGGGTTTATTTTTCCATTTCATTTGGCAAGAACCAATAATCCAAGCAATTATCAAATTTCAGGAACCAAATCAAAATGGCAAGGGTATCGTTGTTCAGCAACTGACAGTATTGCTTGGGGTTTATCTGGAATTACTGCAGCTTTTAGAGAAAAATCAGATACCATTTACATCAAAGCCAACTATAAAAATTACACGAAAAAACAGTATACTTTTAATAAATTTCGATTGTTTCACAGCACTTGGAATGACGATTATCAAATTACGCTTTTAGACAGCACTTTGGTAGATTGGGAAATCACTAATTATGAGTCATTTTATAAAGAATACCATTTTAAAACGGCTGTTGATTCTGTCGCTTTTCGTTTAGAATTGAAAGAAACTGCCAATATTTCTCCTGAGTTTTTATTTATGGGAGCTGAATTGATGAATGAAAATCCAGGCATCGAATTTACAAGTATTGGGGTCAATGGTGCAAGTTTTGGGTTTTATAACAGAAGTGCTTATTTTGAAAAACAATTGCAATTATACACCCCTGATTTGTTTATCATTTCTATTGGCACAAATGACGCGTACATGCCAGTTTCGTATTTTAATACGGATAAATTCCGAAAATATTATGAGGATTTTATTCAAATGATTCAACGAATTAATCCCAACTGCGCCATTTTATTGACAGTACCTAATGATAGTTATTACAAACGAAAATATCAAAATAAAAATACGGCAACACAGCAAATCATTATCAATGAATTGGCACAAAAATATCAAATGGCAGTCTGGGATTTTTATGAAATTATGGGTGGTTTAGGATCATCAAACAGATGGTATAAAAATAAATTGATGCCTCGTGATCGAATTCATTTTACTCATTTAGGATACCAAATCAAAGCAGATTTATTACTAAATGCCCTGATTGATGCTTGGTCAACTGCCACAAATCGTGATAAAGAAACATTATTGAATCATTACAAATCATTACATGAATAGGCTTCAAGATATTTTTACGTTTTCGGAAGCATATCCGTTGATTTTTACACAAGTGAACTTCTGGATATTTTTCGCAATCGCATATTTTATATTTGCGTTGGTGTATAAAAAAGTACCGCTTCGAAATTCGTATTTGTTCTTTATTTCGCTGTTTTTTTATTACAAAACAAGTGGATTATTTGTCGGAATTTTATTGTTCAGTACGTTAGTTGATTTTGTAATTGGGAAAAAAATCTATAAAACGGAACATCAAAAAAAACGCTATTTTCTTGTAATATTGAGCGTTTGTATCAATTTATTGGTGCTTTGTTATTTTAAATATGCCTATTTTTTTACAGATTCTTTCAATTTACTTTTCGACACCAATCACCAAGTAGTGAATTGGCTCGCAAAATGGGGCAATAGTTTTGGGAATCAAAACTATTTTTCGGTAGATAAAATCATTTTACCTGTTGGAATTTCATTCTACACCTTTCAAACCATCAGTTATAGCGTAGATATTTTCCGTAGAAAATTAAAACCGTTAGATTCTATTCTTGATTTCGGATTTTACGTGAGTTTTTTTCCACAATTGGTTGCAGGACCTATTGTGAGAGCAGAAAGTTTTGTGCCACAAATATCAAAACCAACGATCTTAACGAAAGCTGATTTTGATGCAGGTACTTATTTGATATTAAAAGGATTGATAAAAAAAATGCTTTTTGCTGATTTTATTGCCATGCATTTTTTAGATCGTGTTTTTGATGCGCCAGAAATGTATTCTGGTTTTACAAATATCATGGCAATGATTGGTTATTCTTTGCAGATTTATGGAGATTTTTCTGGCTACACAGACATTGCCATTGGCTTGGCATTATTGATGGGTTTCAAACTTCCTGTAAATTTCAATTCTCCTTATAAAGCTACAAATGCAGGAGATTTTTGGAAACGATGGCACATGTCACTTTCCACTTGGTTGCGCGATTATTTATACATTCCTTTGGGCGGAAATCGCAAAGGGTCCTCAGGTTCTTATATTATTTTAGGGTTGATGTTGTTGGTTTTATTGATAGCTTTCAGATCAAATTTCTTTCTGATTAGCATCACTTTGATAGCTTCAATTGGCATTTTTGTTGCAGGTTTCTATAATTCGTCTGTAAAAAATCACATCAATACGAATATCAATCTGATGTTGACCATGTTGATTGGTGGTCTTTGGCATGGAGCTTCTTGGAAGTTTGTGATTTGGGGAGGATTGAATGGATTAGGAATTTTAGTGTATAAGTATTGGCGAAAAATAAGTCCGTATGAGTTAAAAAACCAATGGTATGTGCGTTGTTGGAAAATCGGAATTACTTTTCTGTTCATCACGTTTACCCGAATTTATTTTAGAGGAGAAACTATGGAACACATTTCGAAATGGTATTTTCAAGTTTGGAATCGATTTGACCTACAAAGTGCGTTGGATATTTTAACCCATTATCAAGCTGTTTTTTGGGTAATGCTTTTGGGATACATCACACATTGGTTGCCACAAACCACCAAAAACGTGATGGAATCCTTATACAGTAATAGTCCTGCTTTTATCAAAGTGATTTTTGCAGCCGTCATTGGTTTGTTATGTTATCAAGCATTTTCATCAGATTTCCAACCTTTTATTTATTTTCAGTTTTAATAAGAGTCATTTCATCTACAAGAATTATAATTAACTTTTTTAAAAAAAACCCATCCCTTTTTTATCCTTATATTTGAGGAAATAAAAACAAATCCCATGAAAAAAATCGTATTAATTTCTTTTTTTGCACTTGCAATCGCTGTCGCTTGTAAATCTGCAACTGATGCAAAACCAACCGTTTTAAAAATCAATTTAGAAGCAAAAAGCAATAGTACAGTTGCTGGAACTGCCACTTTTTCTGAAAAAAATGGTGTGGTAACTTTCGAGGCTATCATGACTGGTTTGACGCCAGGAGTTCACGCAATTCACATTCACGAAAAATCAGATTGTTCTTCTGCTGACGGAACTTCTGCAGGCGGTCACTGGAATCCGTTATTTAAAAAACACGGAAAATGGGGTGAAGCTGAATACCATAAAGGGGATATTGGCAATTTTACAGCCGATGAAAATGGCAAAGGAACCATTTCATTAAAAACAGACGAATGGTGTATAGGTTGTGAAGACGAAACCAAAAATATCTTAAACAAAAGCATCATTGTTCACGCAAATCCTGATGATTTTGTAACGCAACCTACAGGAGATGCAGGAGGAAGAGTGGCTTGCTCAGGAATTATTCGCTAATATTAATGAATTGACTTATTTTTGATGGCTATCAATTCCTATTTCTAAATTCTAAAATAGCATTGTGAGGTTTCAGCGTTATCAATGGTTTGATTTCAATTGGCGTTTTCTTTTCAACAATTTCGAATTGTTCTACCAATGCAATAATCGCTAAAATCATTTCATACATGGCAAAATTATTTCCAATACACATTCTAGGGCCAGCACCAAAAGGGAAATAGTGTTTTGAAAATTTGATGGTTTCATCCAAAAAACGCTCAGGAATAAATTCACTTGGCTGTTTCCAAAAATCGGAATGACGATGAATTTCATAAATCGAAAACAACAAATTCGAGCCTTTTGGCAACTTCATTCCGTTGAAAGTATCTTCTTCAATATTTACACGATCCATAAAATAGGCAGGAGGATACAAACGCATGGATTCTTCAATGACCAATTTTGTATATCGTGCATTTTTTATCCAATGCATGCAATCAGTAGATTCACTTTTGATGTTATTGATTTCAGCTAGTATTTTTGACTGTGCTTCTGGGTTTCGCGCCAACAATTCGCAGGTAAATGTGAGCGCATTAGAAGTGGTTTCATGACCAGCTGCAAACAAAATCAATATCTCATCTACCAATTGATTTTCGTCCATGTAAGTGCCATCTTCATAGGTTGCAGTCAATAGCATGTCCAATAAATCATAATGATTGCTGTTGCTTTGCTTTCTTTCTTCGACCAATCTTTTTAAAATTGTTCTCGAATTTTCAGTCAAGTCTAAATGCTTTTTTGTTTTTCCAGAAAGGTTGAACCACCAAACCAAAAAAGGTTGCCGTAGTTCTTGTACCAACATTTTTTGAGTAGCTTCTGTGGTGTGTTGCAGTGCATCCACATCTGCCTCAGAAATGTTGATATTGAAAATAGATTTAATCACCGTTTGAAAAGCCAAATCATTAAAAATAGGAAAAATATCCATTGGCTTTCCAGTTTTGATATTCTTTAATTCCGTTAAAATGCTTTCTTGAATCGTATCAACCAACAATCTAAGTTGGCTTTTATGAAACGCGGGCTGAATTAATTTTCGTTGTCTTTGCCAATGTTCGCCTTCGGCAGTTAGCAATCCTTTGCCAATATATTTTGCCAAATCTTTGGTTTGGATATACGATTTTTTATAATTTTTTTGATTTTTTTGAAGCGCATGTTGTAACAATCCTGCATCTCTGCAAAATAATACCGAGTTTCCCAACCCAATTTGTAAACGAAAAATATCTCCTAAAGTGGCAAAGTTTTTGGCATGAAAAGGCAAAGGATTGTGCAAAATACCACGTGCATGATTTAGAAACTTGAAAAAAGAAACTTCTGGAATTTTATGGGGTACACTCATTTTTTATGGTATTTGCACTTTTATACAAACCTTTTTAATTAGTTTGTTCAATTTATTTCGTGCAAATTTAAGGAGATTTGATTTTTAATAGGGGAGTTTTAGGAATCCTTTTTGGGAATGTTTCTTTACATTCTAAATTTTCAGACACTAATCTCACGAATTCACACGAAAGCATTTGAGTAATTTGTGAAATCTTGCCTGCAGCAGGCAGGTTCGTGTATAAAAAAAAGCTGATTTTTATTTTTTCTTAAAAAGATTCAAGCCAACAGAAATAATCAATAATACCCAAGGTGT
Organism: Flavobacteriaceae bacterium UBA2540; assembly: GCA_002340765.1. Lineage (GTDB taxonomy): Bacteria > Bacteroidota > Bacteroidia > Flavobacteriales > Flavobacteriaceae > Polaribacter. The sequence continues at coordinate 9,854 of DDMS01000036.1, forward strand.
TCCATGCAGCAACACATCAAACCAATCTTGTCCTTGCATGGCATGTTCGCCTGAAAAAGAATTTCCACCCAAAATCCATTGTATTTTTCCAACAATATGAGGTGGATTAAAAGGCGCTCAACCCAAAGTTACACTTGCTATTAAAAATAGCGACCAATTTTTTCTAAGTTGTTCTTTCATGCGTATAAGTTCAAATCCTATCCCCAATCCTTTCCAAAGGAAAGGGAGTAAGACGCTGATTTATATTGAAATAGTTTTATAAATTACAATTCCTCTTTTCATCTATCTAACAAAAGTAAATTTATAATTATTATTGAATATTTTAGTGTTTTAAGAATTTAAAAGTCCTTCCCTTTGGGAAGGATTTAGGATAGGATTATGGGCTATTTATATAAACCAATTCCAAACCAATCCAAAACGAATGGTCATGTCACGAAACGGATAATTGGGTGCTGAAAAATAGTTTTTTGATGAAAATCCTGAGGTAACATTGTCTATCTTAAAATAAATTCGTGTTCTTCGCACTTGTGCATTGAAAAAAACATCTACCGTTGGAAATCCAATTTCTTCCGTATTTTGGAGTTTAAATTCTGCCAACAACGGATTGTAAGCATTCATTTTGTATTTGGTAAAATACTTGAAAGTTGCCCCAATATTCACCAACATCGGTTTTCCTTTAAACCAATAATCTGTGTAGTAAAACGTGTTTCTGGTCACAAACTCTGGCACCCTAAAAACCGAGCTTCCACTAGATACATTCTGATACATGACAGTGTTGTCCAAAGCCAATTTCCAATATCGAAATTCACGATTTGCTTTTACTTTTAAATAGGTAATTTGATTTCCAAATTGTTGAGGAGTGTTGTTTTCATCAAAATAGGTATAGTTATCAATATTGGTGAAATTCACACAAGCATTCAACCATTTAGAATCAATGGCAAATCCTAAATCCCTAGTATTGATGTTGCTGAAATTATTTTCCCAATTATAATCATCATAACTACTTTGGTGCAGTAATGTGTTGAAATTGGGAGATTTCGAATTCAATAACAAACTTCCTGTAATGGTATAAAGACTGTCTTTTTGATAAACGGCTTCACCTCTCAAGAAATTTCCTGACAATCTACTCGAACCTGGCGTTAAAGATGCTGCTGCATTTAGTTTGAATTTTTTCAGGCGAACATTCCAATCTGCGCCAAAAGAAAGGGCGTTTCCGTCAAAATTTGTATTAACGAAGTTGCTATTTGTATTCAAAATGGTGTCATAACCGTACGAAAATTTTGTTAAATTGATTTTCGCTTTGAACTGTCCCAACACATATTTCGAGTTGAATTCTAGATTCAATTCGTTGTCAACAATTTTACTGATAGCGTCCCTGTTAGTCGCACTGGTAGCATTCGAATTTCCGAAAATTGCGGTGGTATTTGTGCCTTGAGTAAACTGATAACTTTTTGTTTCACTGGTAAAAACATGACCAATTTTAATATTACCAAAATCTCGATCATTTAAAGTATCTCTGCTCGAAAGCAATTTATAACTATGATCTATATATGCTCTGCTACCATCAAACTGACTTTCGGCATCATTCAAATTCACATCCAAGCGCGAACGTTGTTCAAAGTTTGGATTTTCATCAATAAAATTTTGCAAAGCACTTTCAGTCAATCCACCATTTTCATGATGAAAAAAATCTTGCGAAGCAACATGACCTCTTATTTCGTATTGGTTTTCCATTGTTCGATACTGAAAAGCACCTCTAAAATTTCCATTACTCACAAGTGCTCTTCTATAAGCTCCCAAAGAGCGAAGTCCTTTATAGGACACGGAAACATTCAATCTTTTAGAAAAATTCAACGTGAAAATGGCATCCACCACTTGTCCTTGTTGCAGTCCTGTTTTGTAAGTAATTTCGGTTGTTGGTGTTGGAACCTCATAATATTTAATCTCATCAATTTCTAAATAACTCACTTGTTTTGCGCGAAAACCAAGGTCTGGAAAACGATTCAAGTTGCTAAAACTATACCCTAAACTATTGAACGTTTGTCCTTGATTGTGGAAAGCAAGCAACTCGAAATTATCTTTTCGCAAGTAATTGAAAATGTATTCTTTTTTGATAGAAAGTGTGGTATCGATATATGCAGTATCGCGTTTGTGAGAGAAAATTTTATAATCTGTATATTTTGTTTTTCCTGATAAAATTACTTTTGTGGAACCTTTATTTGTCAGGGTATCAATCATGCCATCCATGCCAATGGTATTATTTCCAAAACTTTCACTTCCACTTAATTTTCGCTGTGAATACAAGGAATGTATCATGAAAATAAGTAGTAAAAAAGAATAAACTATTTTTTGATTCATATTGAATTTAAACAGCGACAAATGTAAAATAATAAAACGAAAATAATTACCTTTAATTTTTACGAAATATGTTAATTTGTAAAATGTTAGCAATTAATTTTAGCGGTTTTTCTTTAGAAGTTGGCACTGATGAGGCCGGAAGAGGTTGCTTAGCAGGCCCTGTTGTGGCTGCAGCTGTGATATTGCCCGCTGATTTTTCTCATCCTTTTTTGAATGATTCCAAGCAATTATCCGAAAAAAAGCGACAAGAATTGCGACTAATCATTGAGGAAAATGCAACTGCTTTTGCAGTTTCATTTGTTTGGCAGGACGAAATTGACAAAATTAATATTCTGCAAGCCTCTATCACAGCCATGCATCGCGCAATTGATGCACTAAAAATCACGCCCGAATTTATCATTGTTGATGGCAATAAGTTCCGAAAGTACCAACAAATTCAGCATCAAACCATTGTAAAAGGAGATTCAAAATACCTGAGCATTGCAGCAGCTTCCATCTTAGCAAAAACCTATAGAGATGAGTATATGGAGAAAATTCATCAGGAATTTCCAAACTACTTTTGGGGTAAAAACAAAGGATATCCAACCATTGACCATAGAAATGCAATCCGTGAATTTGGTGCAACCATTCATCATAGAAAAACGTTTAAATTATTGCCTGAGCAATTGAAATTGGAAATTTGATTTTAGGATGATTGAAATGTTAGCAACCTATCAATCATCTCACTTTCAATGTAAAGTGAAATTTAGTCTAAGCATAGAAGTTTAAGCGCCAACTTTGTCGCAAATGGTTTAGACCTCTTATTTTTAGTATGTGACTTTTTTAGATTTCTTTTTGATCTCAAGTTTTCTCTTGCTTCTTTTCTCTTGCTTCTTTCCTCTTTATTCAATCAATTCCCAATTATCACAAAACTCTTCCACCTCAAAAAGCTGCATAAAATGCTTTAATATCAGTTCTTTAACTTCTGAAATGTTTACTTTTTTTCCCAATTCCACTTCCATAGAAGTCACTGCTTTTCCACGAATGCCACAAGGAATGATATTGTCAAAATAACCCAAATCAACATTCGCATTTAATGCAAAGCCATGCATCGTTACCCAGCGTGAGGAACGAATGCCCATAGCACAAATTTTTCGCACAAATGGCGTGCCTAGATCTAGCCAAACTCCTGTTTCGCCTGGGCTTCTTTCGCCTTGTAGGCCAAAATCAGCTAAGGTTAAAATGATGGTTTCTTCTAACAAACGAAGGTATTTGTGAATGTCTGTGAAAAAATTTTCCAAATCTAAAATAGGATAGCCTACAATTTGCCCAGGTCCATGATAGGTAATATCTCCTCCACGATTTATCTTGTAAAAAGTAGCACCTTTTGCCGCTAATTGTAATTCGTTTAAGAGCAAATTACTCAAATCCCCACTTTTTCCAAGGGTATACACATGTGGATGTTCTACAAATAAAAAGTGGTTTTGGGTACTTTTTTGAAGTTGATTTTTACGGTTTTCGGTTTTTGTAGCAACGATTTCTTCAAGCAATTGAGATTGATACTCCCACACTTCTTTATAGTCTTTAAAACCAAGGTCTTTTAATTGTATTTTTCTGTTCATAATTTAACAATGCAAAGTTAATTAATTCCTTATATTTGGGAGTTTAATAAGACTTAAAATTGTCGTAATGAAATTCAATTACTCCTATTTTTTATTTGTGTTTTTTTTATTTTCAGTACTTTCTATCAATTCTCAAAAACTTTGGAAAGAGTTAAAATCTATAGATGAAGTTTCAAATAATAAAAAATTATACAAAAAAGAGCATTTCCCAAAAGAGTATGTATTAGTTTCTTTAGATTTAGATTTATTTAAAAATTCCTATGGATTAAAAGCAAAAACAACCAATCAAATTATTGAATTACCTGATGCAAATGGAAATTTAAAAAGATTTTCAATAAAAGAAACCTCTAATTTTGAAGTTGGATTACAGCAAAAATTTCCAGAAATAACATCTTTTTCAGCTAAAGGGATTGATGACGAAACTGCATTTGCTAAAATTAGTTTGGGCACAGATGGATTTCATGCATTGATTTTTTCAGGAACACAAGAAACCGTTTACATTGATCCATACACAAAAGACAATAAATTATACTTAGTTTACAAAAGAAGCAGCTTAAGTGCCGAAGAAAAAGATTTTAAATGTTTGGTTGAAGAAACAAGCACAAAAACTACTTTTTCGCCTCTGCAATTTCTAAAAAATCCTAATGATGGTAAATTACGAACTTATAGACTAGCCTTAGTTTGTAGCGGAGAATATGCCGATTTTCATTTGGGCCCAAATCAACAAAATATTCCGTCAACAGCAACTGACCAAGTAAAAAAAGCAGCTGTATTATCCGCAATGAACACTACAATGACAAGAATTAATGCTGTTTATGAAAAAGATTTATCTGTGAAATTGATTTTAGTTGAAGATAACGACAAACTCATTTTTTTAGATAAAACTACTGACAATATTACAGATTTTGATCCTAATAAGATGCTGAATGAGGTTCAGTCTAAATGTGATAATTTGATTGGAGATGCAAATTATGATATGGGCCATATTTTTAGTATTGGTGGAGATGGTTTGGCGGGTTTAGGTGTTGTTTGTGTTTCAGGTCAAAAAGGACGTGGAGTTACAGGACGTTCTTCGCCAGTAGGAGATGCCTATGATATTGATTTTGTGATTCACGAAATGGGACATCAGTTTGGTGCAAATCATACACAAAATAACAATTGTAATCGAAATAATTCAACTGCAATTGAACCAGGAAGTGCTTCAACAATTATGGGGTATGGGGGAATTTGTCCTCCAAATGTTCAAGGGCAAAGTGATGATTATTTTCATTCGGTGAGTATTGCTGAAATGTGGGATATCATTACAACATCTGCCACTTGTGCAGCAATTACTAACACCAACAATTCTGCACCAACAGCCAATGCAGGCTTGGATTATGCTATTCCAAAATCCACGCCTTTTAAATTAATAGGGACTGCAGCTGATGCAAATGGAATGGGTTCGTTAACTTATAATTGGGAACAATTGGACAAAGAAGTTGGTACAATGCCTCCATTGGAGACAAATTCAACAGGGCCAATGTTTCGCTCATTGCCCTCAAAAACAACACCTACACGATTTTTTCCTGATATAACAACGGTTATTGCCGGAAATGGCAGCATAGGAAGTACTTGGGAACGCATTCCATCTGTTGCAAGAGAGCTTAATTTCTCGTTTACAGTAAGAGACAATCATATAGGTGGAGGTGGTTTGGCAAGAGACGATATGAAAGTAATGATAGTTGATGCAGCTCCTTTTGAAGTTATTTCTCAAAATTCATTGGTGACTTGGAATACAGGAACAACGCAAACTGTAACTTGGGAGAGAGGAACTTCTCATCAAAGCCCTATAAATTGTGTATTGGTAAACATCAAATTGTCAATTGATGGTGGACTTACATTTCCAATCACTTTGAAAGCAAATACAGCAAATGACGGCTCTGAAACTGTTATTGTACCAAATAATCCTACAACATCTGCAAGAATTATGGTGGAAGCTGCTGATAATATTTTTTACAATATCAATACCACAAATTTCGAGATTATTTCTACAGTTCCCACTTTTGTAATTACAGATGTTAATGGAACCCAAGCAGCTTGTAATACTGGAAATCAATCTGTAAATTTTACTCTAAATTTTGATTTTGTAAATGGTTTTTCTGAAACGGTTTCGCTTTCAGCAACAGGTCAGCCTTCAGGTTCATCAGTAAGTTTTAGTCCAAATACCATCAATGCAGATGGAAATGTAGTGATGACAGTTTCTAATTTTAGCGGAGTTTCTGCACAAGATTACACTATTGTTGTTACCGGAAATAGTACCTCAATCAATAAAAATTTGAATGTCCCTCTCAAAATCACATCCTCAGTTTTTGGTAAAATCACCTTAAGTTCACCACAAAATAATGCTACTGAAGTTCCATTAAGTCAGCAATTACAATGGGTTGCAGTTACAAATGCAACTTCTTATGATGTGCAAATTGCTACGGATGTTAATTTTACAAACATTGTTTCTTCAGGAAACGTAACAACAAATTCTTACACATCCACAAATTTGGCAGGAACAACCCAATATTTTTGGAGAATAAAACCAAAAAACACTTGTGGAGAAGGTACTTTTTCTAATATATTTTCATTTACTACTATCAATCCAACCTATTGTTCATCCACTTTTACTGATGAAGTTGGTGGAAAAGAATATATTTCCAATGTAACTTTCAATACTATCAATAACAATTCAGGCAATAATATGTCAGGTGGTTATGAAGATTTTACAGCAATTTCTACCAATGTTAAAAGAGGAGATGCTCATTCAATTTCGGTAACGTTAGATCCTGATGGATATCAAGACCATGTGTATGTTTTTATTGACTGGAATCAAGATTTTGTATTTGACAATGCTACAGAAAGGTATTCTTTAGGAACAATTTCTGGGCTTATTGGGACTGCAACTGGTTCTATTACAGTGCCAAACGATGCTCGTTTTGGTTCTACAAGAATGCGCGTAATTATTGAATATAATGATCCTGATGATGGCTTTGGAGATGGTGCTTGTGATACAGATCATTTAACGGAATGGGGAGAGACAGAGGATTATACTGTGATTGTTGACAATACTGCTTCTATAAAAGATGTGGCTTTTAGTAACTTTAACTTATTTCCAAATCCAACCAAAGGAACATTTCAAGTTCAGTTTGATACTTCGATTTCAAGTGATATACAAATTCAGTTATTTGACATTACTGGAAGATTTGTTGGACAAAAAATCTATAAAAACAACAGTACTTATTTTTCAGAAAAAATTGAATTTAACCAACTTTCTTCAGGAATGTATTTGGTAAAAATCAAAAACGGAACAAAACAAACTACTAGAAAATTGATGGTGGAATAAGTAAAAAAATGTTTGTCATTAACCTAAAAAAGGATATTTAAAATCTTCAGGACTAACAAATGTTTCCTTAATCATTCTTACAGATGTCCAACGCAATAAGTTTTGTGAAGAACCTGCTTTGTCATTGGTTCCTGAAGCTCTTGCACCTCCAAATGGTTGTTGACCCACAACAGCTCCTGTTGGTTTGTCGTTGATGTAAAAATTTCCAGCAGCATTTTCTAATGCTTTGGATGCTTTTTCAATAATATACCTGTCTTTTGAAAAAATGGCTCCTGTCAAAGCATATTCAGTAGATTCATCTACTAATTTTAAAGAGTATTCCCATGCAGCATCTTCATAAATATAGATCGTAATTACAGGTCCAAATAGCTCAGTTGTCATGGTTTTATAAGTAGGAGATTTTGTTACAATAACAGTAGGTTCAATAAAATATCCTTTTGATTTGTCATAATTTCCACCAATGATAATTTCGGTATCAGCATCTTTTTTTGCTGCATCAATATAACTTGCGATTTTGTCAAATGAACCTTCGTGAATTACCGCATTTACAAAGTTTGAAGGGTCTTCAGGAGAACCCATTTTCAGTTCATTTGTCTGTGAAATCAACTGTTTTTTTACCTTATCCCAAATCGAAGTAGGAATATATGCTCTTGAAGCAGCTGAACATTTTTGACCTTGATATTCAAAAGCACCTCTGGTGATGGCAGTAGCTACTTGCAATGGATTTGCAGAATTGTGCGCCCAGATAAAATCTTTTCCACCAGTTTCACCTACGATTCTTGGATACGTTTTATACGTGTGAATATTTGTTCCAATTTGTTTCCATAAGTTTTTGAAAATAGTTGTTGAGCCAGTAAAATGCAATCCAGCAAAATCTGGAGAAGCCAAAATAGTATCCGTAATCATCACAGGATCACCATAAATGACATTGATAACGCCATCTGGCAAACCAGCTTCTTTGAATAAATCTACAATAACTTGGGCAGAATACGCTTGATGATCAGAAGGTTTCCAAATGACAACATTTCCCATCAAAGCTGGAGCTGCACATAAATTTGCAGCAATGGATGTAAAGTTAAAAGGCGTAATTGCATACACAAAACCCTCTAAAGGTCTGTATTCAACTCGGTTCCAAATTCCAGATGCAGATGCTGGCTGATCTTTGAAAATATCAGTCATGTATTGCACATTGAAACGGAAAAAATCAATCATTTCGCAAGCAGCATCAATTTCTGCTTGATGCACATTTTTAGATTGTGCAATCATTGTTGCAGCATTCATGCGGTTTCTATAAGGACCTGCTAACAATTCAGCTGCCTTTAAAAAAATAGAAGCACGTTCCATCCAACTTACGCTAGACCATGCTTTTCTGGCAGCTAAAGCTGTTGCAATTGCTTCGTCAACATGTTTTTTTTCTGCAGTGTGGAAGTGTCCAACAATATGTTGATGATCGTGAGGAGGTGTGATATTTTTAGTCTTTCCTGTTTTTATTTCTTTACCATTAATATGCATTGGTATATCGATAATACTTGCGTACATTTTTTTGTAGGTTGCAAGTAATTCTTCTCTTTCGGGTGAGCTAGGGGCATATCCTTTTACAGGTTCGTTGATTGCAGTTGGAACTTTAAAAAATCCTCTTGTCATTTTGTTTATTGTTAAATTTTATTCGACTATATTTAAGTTGTAAATGTACAATTTTTATCAATCGTTTTTTTACTTTTCGCCCCAAATTAATGACTATTTTATTTGTACAGTTAGTTTTTTACCCCTAAAAAATAATAATTTTATCCTAACTTCAAATCGTGATGAAACGCCTTTTTGCAAAACGTTTCCTCCAAAAAAATATCAAGAAAATGATGTTAAAAATCCAAAGAGCAGGATTTAATCCAAAAATTTTTAAAAGTATAAAATGGTAAATAGCATAAAAAATACTTTTTGTGAGTGAAATACAAAAATTAGGTGCTCGACATAAGTAAATTTTCTTCTAACATAATAAAATTTTTCTAATCGTGTATTTGTATCGGAATCTTTGTTACCATCACCTAGATTAAGTTCAATCATTGATTTCATAGAATTCTTTTCAATTTCATTTATAAGTTGAGTTTTCGTTTCATCAGGAATAGGAATTTGAGATTTATTTAATTCAGTATTGACCAATTTTTTAATAGAATCTGTTTTTTTTCTGTTAATTTAGGATATATCAATATTATTTTATCATTATTATTTGAGATGGTAGTTTTTAATTTTTTGATAATTCTTCAAATCTTTCTTTCGTTATATACATTCCCACCAATAAAAAAAGACAATTGAAAACACTAAATAAAAACGAAATGGATTTGTTTAACGTTTTTTTTATCAATATAATCTTTTGAAATTTTCTCAGGATTGGTTAAAAGCGGAATCAATAATCGCTAAAACTTCGCATCAAAATTGAAAAAACTATTAAAAGGATTGTGAACAAAACTTTTGAAATTAGTCTTACTTTCTTTGTTTTCTTATCCACAATCTTGACAAAAAATTTTCACTTCCACTAAAAGGATGTCCGAAGTTTAAACATGCAGCATCATATATTTTTAGTTCAGTTTTTTTTCTAATTTGATATTATGGGAGTTGTTAGTTGAAATGTTGGAATAAATACTTTAAATTCATCAAAAGAATGAATATCAATCATGGTATAAAATCCTTTCATAGCGCCAAGTGTTGATTGTAAAAAACAGCCAGAACTGTAGGAATAGGTTTCATTTGGTTCTAAAATTGGTGTTTGTCCAACAACGCCTTCACCAGTTACAATCTCAATATCGTTCAAAGAATCATAAATTTTCCAATAACGATCTTTTAGCTGAAAGGTTTGTAGAGAATTATTTTCGATGGTTATATGGTAAGCAAAAATGTAGTACAATTTATTATTTCTGTAACTTGATCCATTAAAATTGGTTTTTACAGAAATTTTTATGCCTTTTGTGATTTGCTCTGCCATAATTGTAAATATAGTTTTTTTGTTCAAAAAATGCAAAAAGATTTTTTATTATCTATTTTGATCAAAAATACCTGTTCCAACTCCAACAACTCTATCATACAAAGCGCCTAAAGCTTTAAAATAAACCAATACTTTATATTGATTTTCTGTTTCAAAAAACGAACCCATAATTTCGTTTTTGTCAATAATATTTTTGTCATCAACAGTAACAAAACTGTAGTTATAAAAACCTTGTTTTAATAGAAGATTTCCAAAATAACTCTTTGTGTTTGTGTCGTAAGAAAGTTTGTTTTCTTCCTCAATTTCAAAATTATTGAAAGCGCCATAAATGTATACTTCCTTATTATAAAAAGGTTCTTTTGTCATTAACGAAAAATGCATCATTGCATAATCTGCCTCTGTCTTTGGGTCATTTCCTTCCAAAGTTCGGATGATAAATTGACCATTAATATCAGGATTATAAGTATATCTTACATTTGGTTGATAAGAATATGGATATAAATAATGATGAAAAATATCTTTCCTTTCGATTTTTAACACATTCAAACTTTTATTTCTTATAAACTTTGAATCGAAATTTAAATATTCATTTCCGCCCCAAAAATTCATGTTGTTGTTATAAGAATAGCGCAATACATTTTGTTGAAAAAAGGTAGGTTGAATTCCTGAAATACTTTCATTCCAATTTTCATTTTTTAGAATGACAATATTCACTTCTTGAGAAGGATTATTGATGCGTAATTTTGGATGACTGACCACAAATTCAACACTTTGCTGTGTTTGTAATGCTTTTGCATTTCTACTTCTAGAGACATTTACGCCAACAGCAACTTCGTTTTCATAGAGTACAAATTTCCTTGTAAAAACGATTTGATCATCTTCATCCAAAATCGATAATAGATAATTTCCGCTTTTGGTAATCACAGAATTTGCGTTCGGAATTGTCACATTATAGTGCGTATAACTTTGGAAGGTATTGAAAGAATTTGTAATATTATTGATATTATTTTGGTCAAAACCATTGATATATTGACTTGATAACAACCTACTTGGTTGCCAATCGTGCGTCATGTGTTGAATTTTGTATTGAAATTCTTTGTTATCATTGTCCAAATCATCAAAAGACAATTCCAACGCAGTTCCTAAAGGAACAATTGCTGAAAAATTTGTATCATCCAAAGTTCTTAATTGGATAGATTTAATATTTTGAGATTGTAAAATGGCAATAAAAAATATCGAAAAAAATGAGAATATTGTTCTAATCATAATTACAAAAATAGTTATCAATTCCTTAAATAATCAAATTTTGAACCAAAATACAAAAATAAAATCGATTTCGTAAAATCATTTATTTAGAACAATTATAAATAATAATTTTAGTTTATTTTATGAATAAAATTATTTAAAAATGATTCTTAAACAATTAAATTTGCATGATTTTTTTAGATAACTAAAATTCAAAATTACTATGTCCAAAGACATTCGTATTAAAAAAGGCTTAGACATTAAGCTTATTGGTGCTGCAGAAAAAACAACTTCACAATCAAATTTAAGTAGTGTTTACGGAATAATGCCAGAAGATTTTCATGGAATTACACCCAAACTTATTGCCAGAGAAGGAGTTTCAGTAAAAGCTGGTGAAGCCATTTTCCTCTCAAAAGACGATGAACGAATTTTATTTCCAAGTCCTGTTTCTGGTAAACTAATAGAGGTAATTCGTGGAGCAAGAAGAAAAATTTTAGCAGTTAAAATTGCTGCTGATGGAAAACAAGAATACCTAGATTTTGGTAAAAAAGATGCTTCAAAAATGTCTGCTGAAGAAGTAAAAAATCATTTATTTACGTCAGGTTGTTGGCCATTTATCAAACAACGTCCTTTTGATGTTGTTGCAAATCCAAATCAAACCCCAAAAGCAATTTTTATTTCTGCATATGCAAGTGCGCCTTTGGCTGCTGATTTAGATTATACTCTGGCTGGTAAAGAATTTGAATTGCAAACTGCAATTACAGCAATATCAAAACTAACGTCTGGAAAAGTTCATGTTTCTGTTAGTGCAAATTCAAGTTCTCCTCTGGCAAAATTATCAGGAATAGAATTGCATAAGGTTTCAGGACCACATCCATCAGGAAATGTTGGAACTCAAATTGCAAAAATTAATCCTATTAATAAAGGAGAAGTTGTTTGGGTAGTTACACCTCAAGATTTGATAATAATTGGTGAATTGTTATTGACTGGAAACTTTAATGCAACACGAATAATTGCATTAACTGGTTCTAGGTTTTCAAAACCTCACTATGTTTCTGCCATTATTGGTGCTTCAATTGCTGATATTACAAAGAATAATTTAGTGAATGATAATACAAGAATCATCAGTGGAAATGTGTTGTCTGGAACTCAAGTTAAAGAAGACAATTTTATAGGATATTATGACAATCAAATTACTGCAATTCCAGAAGGAGATGATTACGAATTTTTTGGATGGAACAAACCTGTTTTTGATAAAATTTCTACTTCAAGAGCATTTACATTTTCGTGGTTGAATCCGAATAAAAAATATGATTTGACAACGAATACAAATGGAGAACACAGAGCGTTTGTGGTAACTGGATCTTATGAGCAAGTATTTCCTTTAGATATTTATCCAATGCAATTATTAAAAGCATTTATGTATAAAGATTTAGATGAAATGGAAGCATTAGGAGGCTATGAAGTTGCACCTGAAGATTTCGCTTTGACCGAATTTATTTGTGTTTCAAAACAACCACATCAAAAAATAATTCGTGAAGGTTTAGATTTAATGAGACAAGAATTAGGATAAGATTATGAGCTTAAAACAAAATTTACACAATTTAAAAGAAAAGTATAAAGGAACAAAAATGGCTCCTGCTTTTAATGCAATCCATACCTTTTTATATATGCCAAATGATGTGACTCGTGGAGGAACTCACATTAAAGCGGCAGATGATCTGAAACGAACCATGAACATTGTGATTATGGCAATGGTTCCGTGTTTGTTATTTGGTATGTTCAATGCTGGTTATCAGCATTATGCAGCTATTGACGCTTCGTTAAGAGACAATGTCTTAGTAAATTTTTTCACTTTTGATAATTTCTGGATTGGAATTATAAAAGTGTTGCCATTGGTAATTGTTTCATACGGAGTTGGACTCGGAGTTGAATTTATTTTCGCAATTATCAAAGGACATGAAGTTGAAGAGGGATATTTGGTAACAGGAATGTTAGTGCCATTGATTGTCCCAATTGACACACCACTTTGGATGTTGGCTGTTGCAGTTGTATTTGGAGTTGTGATTGGAAAAGAAGTTTTTGGAGGAACAGGAATGAATATTTTGAATCCTGCTTTGACAATTAGAGCTTTCTTATTTTTTGCATATCCAACTTGGATGTCAGGAGATAAAGTGTGGGTTTATGACGCTGTTAATAGAGCAGTTACTGCTGATGCAATTTCAGGAGAAACTATTTTGGGAAGTTATGCGCAAAATCAAGAAGTTATATATTCAAATTTTGATAAATTCATGGGATTTATTCCAGGTTCAGTAGGCGAAACTTCAACGTTATTGATTCTTTTAGGGGCTGCATTTTTAGTGTTCACTAAGATCGGAAGTTGGAGAATTATTGTTGCTACTTTTTTAGGTGCAGCTGTGATGGGACTTATTTTCAATCAAGTTGTTACTGCGAATATCATCACAGATTCTAGTAAATTTTATGGACTGATGAGCACTGCATGGTATGAACATTTAATGATTGGTGGTTTAGCTTTTGGTGCTGTTTTTATGGCAACTGATCCTGTAACAGCCTCACAAACAAATACAGGAAAATGGATTTATGGTTTTTTGATTGGTTTTATCTCTATAATGATTCGAGTTTTCAATCCAGCGTATCCTGAAGGAGTATTTTTAGCCATTTTATTAATGAATGTATTTGCACCAACAATAGACCATTATGTCGTTCAAGGTAATGTGAAACGAAGGTTAAATCGTGCAAAATTAAAAACAGTTTAATTATGAGTAAAAGAACAGATTCTAATGCATATACAATAATTTTTGCCATGATTATGGTAGTAGTTGTTGGTTCGTTGTTGGCTTTCTTTTCATCTTTTTTGAAACCAAATATTGATGAAAATAAAAGAGTTGAAAAACAACAAAATATTCTTTATGCAATGGGTATAAATGATAATGATGAATCAAATGCAAATTTTATTTCATCATCATTTGCAGGTCAAGAGTTTTCAAAGTTTGTGAAAGAACAATTAGTTCTAGAAGTTACAGATGAAAAGGTCACAAAATTGCAAACTAGAGAAGAATACATGGATACAAATAATGGTCAAGAACCCTATTTAATTGATGTTAAACAACAACAAAACCATGCCAAAGAAGGGAAAGCAAGAAAACTTCCATTATTTGTTGGAGAAAAAGACGGCAAGACATTTTATGTTGCACCAATCTATGGGAAAGGTCTTTGGGATGCAATTTGGGGGTATGTTTCTTTAGATGAAAATATGGTAATTCAAGGTGCTTATTTTGATCACAAAGGAGAAACACCAGGTTTAGGAGCAAACATAAAACAACGCTATTTTATGGATGACTTCATTGGTGAGTATTTATTAACTGATGAAGGAGATTTCAAAGGGGTAACTGTTGCGAAAGGAAATAATGATCCAAAAAACGAAAGAAAAACAGATTATAAAGTTGATGCAATTGCAGGTGCAACAATCACAGGCGATGGTGTAACAGCAATGATAAAATCTGATTTACAATTGTATGTTCCTTATTTTAAATCATTAAAAAATTAATTTATGGCACTTTTATCTAAAAAAGACGCAGCATTATTAACAGATCCTTTAACAGATAACAATCCAATCACAGTTCAGGTATTAGGAATTTGTTCTGCATTGGCGATTACTGCCGAGTTAAAAGCTTCAATCGTAATGGCAATTTCTGTAATGGCTGTTCTTGGGGTAGGAAATGTTGTGATTTCTTTATTGAGAAATATCATTCCTTCGAAAATTAGGATTATTGTGCAACTTGTAATAGTGGCAGCTTTGGTTATTATTGTTGACTTAATTTTGAAAGCTTTTAGCTATGAATTAAGTAAAACATTGTCAGTTTTTGTTGGATTGATTATCACGAATTGTATTATTATGGGACGTTTTGAAGCATTTGCGCTTGGAAACGGACCTTGGAAATCTTTTCTTGATGGATTAGGAAATTCAGCTGGTTATGGAATAATCTTAATAATTGTCGGATTTTTTAGAGAATTATTAGGTTCAGGTACTTTATTAGGTTTCAAAGTTTTGGGAGATCCAATAGAAAAAACAGGATTGTATGCATTTGGGTATGAAAATAATGGATTTATGTTATTATCTCCAATGGCACTGATTGTAGTTGGAATTATCATTTGGGTTCAGCGTTCAAAAAATAAAACATTAATAGAAGAGAATTAAAGACAAAAAACTAAATAATATGGAACACATAGAATTATTTTTTAAATCGATATTTATAGACAACATGGTTTTTGCAACATTTCTTGGAATGTGTTCTTACCTTGCTGTATCAAAAAAATTAGCAACGGCTGTAGGGTTAGGAGCAGCAGTTATTTTCGTGCTTGCAGTGACAGTTCCATTAAATTGGTTATTGGATCAGTATATTTTAAAAGATGGCGCTTTGGCTTGGTTAGGTCCAGAATATGTAGTTTATGATTTGAGTTTTTTATCATTTATCATGTTCATCGCAACTATTGCAACCATGGTACAATTGGTAGAAATAATTATTGAAAAATTCTCCCCTTCATTATACAATTCATTAGGGATTTTCTTGCCATTAATTGCTGTAAACTGTGCGATTTTAGGCGGAAGTTTATTCATGCAATCACGCGAAATTCCAACTTTAGGATTGGCTTTAACCTATGGAGTTGGTTCAGGAATTGGATGGTTTTTAGCTATTTTGGCAATTGCAGCTATTCGTGAAAAAATCAGATATTCAAGTGTTCCTCCTGCTTTAAGAGGGTTAGGAATTACTTTTATAATCACAGGATTAATGGCAATTGGTTTTATGAGTTTTGGTGGAATGTTAACTGGAGGGGATGAGAAACCAAAAGAGCAACCAAAAGTTGAGGCTAAAATTGAGAAAAAAGAAATAAAAAAAGCAGATGCTACAAAAATTGTAGCTAAAAATACAACATTAAACGAATAGAAGAATGATATTAGCAGCAGGTACAACAGGAACTATTTTTGCAACAGTAGCAGCTTTTTTATTAATAACACTGATTTTAGTTGCTTTATTATTATTTGTAAAACAAAAATTATCACCTTCAGGTCCAGTTACAATCACAATTAATGGTGAGAAAAAAATTCAAGTAGTTTCAGGAAGTACACTTTTAGCAACTTTAGGAAACGAAAAAATATTTTTACCATCAGCTTGCGGTGGAGGTGGTTCATGTATTCAATGTGAATGCCACGTTTTAGAAGGTGGAGGAGAAGCTTTACCAACAGAAACTCCGCACTTTACTAAAAAAGAATTGAAAGAAGGTGTGCGTTTGGCTTGTCAGGTAAAAGTTAAACAAGACATGAATATTACGATTCCTGAAGAAGTTTTTGGAATCAAAAAATGGCAAGGCACTGTAGTTAGAAATTATAACGTAGCTTCATTTATCAAAGAATTTGTAGTAGAAATTCCTGAGGATATGGGTTATAAAGCAGGAGGTTACATTCAAATTGAGATCCCTCCTTGTGAAATTAAGTATTCAGATATTGATATTACTGCACATCCTGAAGAACACGAAACTCCTGATAAATTTCAGGCTGAATGGGATAAATTTGGTTTGTGGTCTTTGGCAATGAAAAATAACGAAACTGTTGAACGTGCTTATTCTATGGCTTCTTTTCCTGCCGAAGGAAGAGAGATTATGTTGAATGTACGTATTGCAACTCCACCTTGGGATAGAGCTAAAAATGGTTGGATGAGTGTAAATCCAGGTGTTGCATCTTCATTTATTTTTGCTCAAAAACCTGGAGATAAAGTTACAATTTCAGGACCTTATGGTGAATTTTTCATCAATGAATCAAATTCAGAAATGTTATATGTTGGTGGTGGAGCAGGAATGGCTCCAATGCGTTCCCATTTATATCACCTTTTCAAAACTTTGAAAACTGGTAGAAAAGTAACTTATTGGTATGGAGGTCGTTCAAAAAGAGAATTATTTTATATTGATCATTTTAAATCATTAGAAAGAGATTTTTCAAACTTTAAATTCTATTTGGCATTATCTGAACCAATGCCTGAAGATAACTGGAAAGTGAAAAAAGAGATTAATGATGAAGGTGATGGATTTGTTGGATTTATCCACAATTGTGTAATTGAAAATTACTTAAGCAAACATGATTCACCTGAAGATATTGAATTGTATTTCTGTGGTCCACCATTGATGAATAAAGCTGTTCAGAAAATGGGTGAAGATTTCGGAATTGCTGATGAAAATATCCGTTTTGACGATTTTGGAGGTTAAAATTTAAATAAAAATAGCATAAAAAGTTGGTTTTAGA
>DDMS01000036.1:27828-51301 GCA_002340765.1 Flavobacteriaceae bacterium UBA2540
TCTAAAACCAACTTTTTATGCTAAAAATGTCTCTAAATGATAGGTTGGAAAACCATTTTCCTGTTCAAATAATTTAGAAAAATCCATTACGTTTTTAATGTTGTCAAACTCACAGAGCAATGCAATAACTGCTGATAAACCATCAAATAAAATATCTTTTGAGGTTGGATTCTTAGGCCTTTTATTATAATGACACAAAGGAGTTGAAAATCCGCAAGCATCTAAAAACACTTTTTCAATTTGTAAGATTTCTAAAGGAGTATATCCGTTAAACTTTCTTCCAAGATTCTCATGAACTCTTCCAACATAACTCAATTTTAACGAGCCATGACCTTCAGTAAGGTGTTTCCAACTGTCATGATTGTCTAAAATATTACCAACTGCACAAGCTTTACAATCCTCAGGATTTAGTAAATTATTGTGATAGGCATTGTATAGTTTAATAAGTGCTTGCTCTAATCTTCTAGTTGTTTTCATTTTTATTTTAAATTTTAACTAAGTTACGAAATTTGATTTAAAATTCAAATTATGAAATTGGTATCATCATATTTAGAATTAAATTAAATTATGACCTCAGTTGGTTTTTTTCTGAATTGATTAAATTGTATTTTTGGTTTTTGTAATAGAGTAGCATGAAAAAAATTCAAAAAATATTAGAGAAACAAAATTACATCAGAATAAAATTAAAAAATATTGCCACAAATCATCTCGAATTAAAAGCGACAATTAATGATATAAAAGGCCGTTTTATTTTGGATACAGGAGCTTCAAATTCTTGTGTTGGAGTGGATTTAATCGAGTTTTTCAAGTTGGACGCCAAAGAAAGTGACACCAAAGCTGCAGGTGCAGGTGCCATCGATATGGAAACTCAAGAGTCAGTAAATAATTCACTGAAAATTGGCAATTGGAAAACCAAAAATTGTCACTTGGTTTTATTTAATTTGTCGCACGTAAATACGGCACTTTTACAGCACAATGCTGATAAAGTTCACGGAATTATCGGATCAGATATTTTACAACAAGGAAAAGCTTTTATTGACTATAACAAAAATGTATTGTATCTAAAGAAATTAAAACAAAAAAATAATATTTAAATAAAGTACTTATGAATTTGCAAGCACAAGTAATGGAAAAAATGAAAGAAGCAATGAGAGCGAAAGACACCATTGCTTTACAAGCTTTAAGAGCTGTAAAATCTGCTTTCTTATTAGCAAAAACTGAGAAAGGAGCACAAGATGAACTGACAGCAGAGCAAGAGATAAAAATTATTCAAAAGCAAGTAAAACAGCGAAAAGACAGTGCTGCTATTTTTTTACAACAAGGAAGAGAAGATTTAGCCACACCTGAACTTCAAGAAATAGCAATTTTAGAACAATTTTTACCAAAAGCGCTTTCTGAAAGTGAAATTGCAACTGTTGTTATAGAAACCATCAAAGAATTAGGAGCTTCAGGAATGCAAGATATGGGGAAAGTGGTGGGAGTTGTATCTAAAAAAATGGTTGGACAGGCAGATGGGAAAATGATTGCTGATTTAATTAAAAAACATTTAGCGTAATATTTTTTGGCTCCATACCTGCCTGCGGCAGGCAGGGTTCAATTGGATATTCGCCTGCCGTAGGCAGGAAATATCAGATTTCTAAATTTAAAGGATTATAATATGTATGTTGTTTACGTAATATAAAGTGAGAGAGAAAAAAGGCTTTATAAAGGTTTTACAAATGATTTAGAGAAAAGAATGAAAGAACATAATTCGAAAAAGACAGCTTCAACAAAAGCATATACTCCTTGGGTTTTAGTTTATTTCGAAGAAGTGACCGATAGAACAGCTGCAAGGGAAAGAGAAAAATATTTAAAATCAGGAATAGGAAGAGAATATCTAAAAAAAATAATTAATATGGCTCCATAGTTCAATTGGATAGAATATCAGATTTCGGCTCTGACGGTTGAAGGTTCGAATCCTTCTGGGGTCACCATAAAGTCCAAAACAATGTTTTGGACTTTTTTTATTTTATAAATTTTGATTATGTGATAGATATCAGTAAAATCAACAATAAAATTTTTCACTTTTGAACTAGATTCATAAATTTTTAAATAATGAAAAGAGAATATTTTTTTTGAAATTATGACCAGAAATCTAATTACCTTCAGTGTAATTGATCAATAAGTTGATGCTAAAAAGATATTTGAAGAAAAATTAATTAAACATATCTCCATAGTTTCTGAAAAAGCAATTGTTGGTATAATGAATTATGTAGATTTCTTAAAAGTAAGTTTTACAGATGTTACTTTAGATGAAAAATAAGTTGAAACCTAAGTGTATGATATGTTTTCTATAGAGCAAGTAATAACCAAAAATTTATTTATGGTACCTTCAAATTCAACCATAAAAGAGGTTGGCATCCTTCTTTGTGAAAAAGAATTTTATGCTTTGCCAATTGTTGATGATAATGAATTGGTTGGAATTGTAACTACTAAAGATTTGATAAAATTTTAGTAAAACATATGGATTAATTATTTGAAAAAACAGGCTGATTTTAAAAAAAACAAACTGCTTTTTTATTGATATTCTGACGTTAATTCGTCAACAACTAAACCATCTTCAAGCGTTTTTATGACTCCTATTGCAGCTCTTTCTCCAGCAATCATTGCTGCATTTAAGGAGCCATTCAACAAAACATCACCCGCTAAAAAGACAGACGAATTTAACTGAGTTTCTGTATGTGAAAGTTCATATTGTAGATTTGAGATTTTTGGAAGCGCTTTTTTAATTTGATATCTTTTTAAAAATTTGGCATCATCAATTCCACAAAAATTATTCAGTTCTTTTTGAACACTTTTTATGAGATTTTCTTCACTCAAATCATGATTTTTAACAATTGTAACTGACAATAATTCTTTGCTATTTTCGCCAAATATTTGAACACTTGTATGATAAAAAATATTATTTACAAGTGCTTTTTCGTCAGCAATTAATCCGATAATTGGAGATTTTAATACCCGCTTTTCACATTCAAAATATAATGTATCGCAACTTTTCCATTCGATTTCTTGATTCTTTAAATTAGAAATTAATGAACTTGCTTCGGTAGCAATAATAGTAAAATTTGTTGCAATTTCAGTTCCATCAACCAAAATAATACTATTATTTTTCACTTCTTTTACACGAGTTTCAAATTGAATTTTTGTGTTTTTTAAAGTAGTAAATAGTTGATTCGGAATTTCTTGCATTCCATTTTTTGGGATGGCAGCCAATCCATCTCCAAACATTTTATAGACAAACTCAAACATCCTTGAAGAAGTTTCTAGATTGGGTTCTAAAAAAATGCCACTAAAAAATGGTTTGAAAAATGTTGTGATTATCTTTTCAGAAAAACCGAATTCTTGTAAATAGTGTAATGTTGTAATTTCAGGCGTTTTAAAAATAGCTTCGAGAGTTTTTTTCTTTAAAATAGTATTGAGCTGAAGAATTTTTATTTTGTCTTTAATACTTCCAACAGATGAAAAAATAGTAGGTAAAAGGAATGAAATTTTTCTCAAAGGATCACCAATGGTTTGTGATTTTCCATTACTAAAAATAGTAGCTCCAGGCAATAATTCTTGTAATTTTAGTGATGTATAGTCCAAATATTTCTTTGCAGCAGAATAAGAAGTCAACAATACCTGAAAACCGTGATCTAACGTAAATCCCTCAACATAATCAGATTTAACACGTCCGCCAATAGATTCGGAAGCCTCTAGAATTTTGGGATGATACCCATTTTCTTCTAAAACTTTGGCGGCAATCAAGCCACTAATTCCTGCGCCAATGATATGAATTTTATATTCGGATTTTTTCATTTTCGTCATTTTTTAATTTCTCTAATTTTCTTAAATGTGAAGCCAAAATTCGCTGAATATCTCTGTTGTCTTTTTGTGGATTTACAAAAAATTGATACTCGTCAGGAGTTGTCAATTGCTCAGATTGTTGTAATTCAACATACCCAAAACCTCTGTAAATTCCCTCTAAAATCAATGCAAATCCGATTTCGTTTTCAGTTCTTCCTTGTTCTTTAATTACAATATTTTCTGCACCAATTCCGACTGATTTTATGGCGTCAATAACACGAATATTATAATTTTCGGCATTTTCTTCATCACAACAAATTCCTTTACATTCTTTAATTTGATAATGAAAACAAGTAGTTACGTTGGTCTGCAAATGGCAATATTTGGGGCATAATTCAAATTCTTTGCACAAATATTCTAGATGATTTCTGCATTCAGAAACTGTATAGTATTTGGTAATTGGAGTTGGAATCAACTTCAATCTATTGTATGCCAAATGCAAAATTCCTTTTTGGTCTTCATACGAAAACAAACCCACAGCTTCACTTGACCTTCTTTGAGCTCGGTTATATTTCGGAAAAACTTTTTTAATTTCTGAGGATTCTAGCAATAACGCTAATAATTCACTGCCTGTGATTGTGAAGGAAATATGAGCGATTTCCAAACACATATTTTGCTCTTTTTTCTTTTTGTCATAAAAATGACTTATCACTCTTTGTTTTATATTATTTGCTTTTCCGACATAAATGACCTCTTTTGCAGCATTTTTAAAATAATAAACACCATGAGTTTCAGGCAAATCATCAACGATTTTTTTATCTAAAAGGGCAGGCAAAGTAGCTTGTCTTGAACGTGGATTTAAAAATGAATTAATCGTAAAATCGTTGTCTCTTTTTACCAATCTTCGAAATAATTCAGTGGTAGCTTCTGCATCGCCTTTTGCTCTATGTCTTCCATTGATTGGAATGTTTTCAGCACTGCATATGTTTCCTAAACTGTAGGATTTTAGTCCAGGAATGATTTTTCTTGACAAGCGAACTGTACACAATTTTTTTCGTTTGAAATCAAATCCCAAACTTTTAAATTCATCTTGAATAATATTGTAATCGAAATTTACATTGTGCGCAACAAAAATGGTGTCTTGTGTAATTTCTGCTACTTTTTTTGCAATTTCATAAAATTTTGGCGCATTTCGAACCATGGCATTGTCAATTCCTGTCAGATTTGTAATGAAAGCAGGAATGTTTTGTTCAGGATTTACCAATGATGTAAACTCGTCAATCACATGTTTTCCATCAAAAAGAAAAATGGAAATTTCGGTTATCTTCTGTCCTTTATACCCATTTCCTGTGGTTTCTATGTCAACAACTGAAAACAATTAATTGATCATTTTCTTTAAATCAGCAATGGTTTCTGTAGGATTTTTTGCGCTAAAAACATAGCTTCCAGCAACTAAAATATTGGCGCCAACTTCTATCAATGCATTGGCATTTTTATCAGTAACTCCACCATCAATTTCTATCAAACAAGATGATTTTGAAAAATCAATCAAATTTTTAAGTTGTTGTACTTTTTTGTAAGTATTTTCAATAAATGATTGTCCGCCAAAACCAGGATTTACACTCATCAAACAAACCAAATCCAAATCAATAATCATATCTTCTAAAACTGCGATGGGTGTGTGTGGATTTAAGGCAACTCCAGCTTTCATTCCAGCATCTTTAATGGCTTGTACAGTTTTGTGTAAATGCGTGCAAGCCTCATAATGGACCGTTAAAATATTGGAACCCAAATCAGCAAAAGTTTGAATGTATCTGTCAGGATCAACAATCATTAAATGTACATCAATCGTTTTTATTGCATGTTTGGTAATTGCTTTCAAAACTGGCATTCCAAAAGAAATATTGGGCACAAAAACGCCATCCATAATGTCAATATGAAACCAATCAGCGTCGCTATTATTGACCATTTCTATGTCGCGTTGTAAATTTGCAAAATCTGCCGCTAAGATTGAGGGAGCTATTAAAGAAGTTTTCATTGTAAATGATTTAATTGTTACAAAGATAAAGCATCATAAGAAAGCCGCAAAGAAAAAATGTGACATAAAAAAACTTCAATTTTTGGTCGAAGTTTTGAAAGAATTTGTATTCTTAAAATTTATTTTTGTTGAATATCAATTTGATTTTGAATGATTCTCCAATCATAATAATGAAAAGTCATGCCATTACTCATAGCAACTAACATTCCTTTTGGAAATTTTTCTCCAAGATTTATGGATGTTGCATCAGCACCATCACATTCAATGGTTGAAGTTGGAAATTCAGCAATTTTTTGATGCAAATTAGAATCATTTTTTGAGCCTTCTCTTTTGTAAACAACAAAAGTATTTTTTTGCTGATTGGAAACTAAAATATAACCAGTTGTTGGTGAGTTTTTGTAAATCGCAATTCCTTCGTTGTCTGATTTAAAATCGTTTTGACCAAAAAAAGCCAATTCTGTATTGTCATTTTTAGCAGGGTCTGCATAATATTTTCTCATTCCTGATTGTTCATCAGAATAATAAATAAATCCCATTTCATTGTCAACTGCAATCGCTTCAATTTCTTTTTTAGTACTAAATTTTCCAAATTTTCGGACTAATTTTGCGCTTACATTGTTATTCTCTGAGGCTCCTAACTCATATTGCCAAAGATAAGATTCAGAAGGCCCAAATTTTCTTCCTACAATTACAAAAACAGCGCTATCAGAAGGTCTTGTATACAAAGCAACTCCCATTGGATCTCTGTCTTTTTCACCAACAAAAACTTCTATTCCACCATTGTCAATAGGTTTTAAATCAGGTAAAGAAAAAATTCGAATTCGATTTTTTTCTCTTTCAGTAGTCACAGCAATGTCTATTTTTTGGTCACCAATTTTAAGTCCGTAAGCAATATCTACGTTGTTTGGACGCCCCATATTTATAAAACTGTTTGCAATTTTTCCTGCTAAATCATATGCATACAATCCCCCTCCTGTTTCTTTATCAGTGCCAATAATCAAACTTTTTGATGCTTCAGTTGGATGAATCCAAATTGCAGGATCGTCAGTGTCATGAGGTGTTGGTTGGGTAACTACACTTGGTTTAAGTGCGTTTTTTGCAACAGGAGCCAATTTGTCTTTACAAGAAATTAATACAATACAGATTGCTAAAAAGTGAAAAATATTTTTCATAATTTGTTGATGATTATAAATAAGAAAACGGGATAAATCCCGTTTTCTTATTTATATTTTTAAAATTTCAGACTATAGGTCAAATTTCAAACCTAAGTTAAAACGCGCTTGGTAATATTCTGCTTGCATTGTTCTTGACGAAATTCCTTGGTAATAACGTAAAGGTTGATTTGTTAAGTTGTTTGCTTCAGCAAAAATTCTCAATTTGCTTGTCAATTTATAAGAGGCATTTGCATCAATAAATAATTGTTTGTCATAAAAACGATCTTCAAATTCGTCTCCACCTAATTCATCTAAATAATCAGCAGCGTAATTTAGCGAAACACGTGCAGAGAATTTTTTGTTTTCCCATGACAATGAACTGTTAAACATGTGTGGCGCAGTTCCTGGCAATGTAACATCAGTTCTCAAATCTCCACTAGAATTTGTAATTCCATTCGCTTTAGAATCTGTGTAAGTATAGTTTACATAAAGACCTAAACCTTTGAAAAATTTACCAGGAATAAAATCCAATTGTCTTTGAAAAGCTACTTCAAATCCATAAACATCTACACTTTCTCCATTTCGTTGTTGTGTCAAAGACCAATTTCCAGGATTTACGGTTGGAATCGGATTTATTTGATTTGGAAAATCTGCAGCAAATTTTGCATTTGTGTATTGGTTATCACGGTATGTGTAGATAAAATCGTTTAATTTTTTATAAAATACACCACCTGAAAGTAATCCAACAGACTTGTAATATTTTTCAACCATAAAATCAAAATTGTAAGCGAAAGTTGCATCTAAATTTGGATTTCCAGCTTCAATATCAGAATCATCGTCAGGAAGAACACTGATAAATGGAGCTAAAGCATAATAATCAGGTCTTGCCATAGAAGTTGTAAAAGCAGCTCTGTAAACCCAATCATTGTCTCCATTATATTTGAATGAAATACTTGGTAAAATATTGGTATAAGAGTTGGTATTGTTAATTTCTCCAATTAAATCTGATTCGTCTTCAACGTAATTTGCGGTATAATCAATGTCTGTAATTTCAACACGCAAACCAGCAATCATAGAAAGTCTGTCATTAAAATCTTGATCAAATCTTATGTATGAAGCATAGATATTTTCGCTAGCTCTATAATTTAAACCAAGAAATTCTGAAGGGTCTGCTTCTTTGTCAAATAAAGTTGCGTTGTTTAAATCTAAATTTCCTAAATACGAATTGCTTGCAAAAGTTCCAGGTACATATTGCGAGCCAACTTGCCAATTTTCTCCGCCATAAAATGAATTAGGAACGGTATTTAAGTTTCCAAAAGCTGCAATTGGGTCGTATTCATAAAAAATATTATCTCTCATTTTATCCTTTATCCTTGTTCTTAAACCAAAACGTAATCTTCCTTTTTGATTTTCAACAAATGAAAGTGGAATTCTGAAATTTAATTTCATACCTAATTCTGTTTCATCAGTATAATTGAAATTATCACTAATTGTTCTTAATCCAAAGTCATTAATTGAATTATCGCCAGTTCCAGTAATCAAAGGGAATCTCTCATCATCTAGATTCATATTAAAGTTAAGACCTTTATTTTGAAACTCAATATATCTTTCATTAGGTCTGTCTTCGGCAGCTTTTGCAAAATTTATAGACCAATCCATATCTAATTTTGAACTTAATAAATGCTCTCCACCAAAAGCATAATTTTGAACGGTTTGTCTTTCTAAACGTCTGTTTTCGTTTTTCTTATCATCAATTCCACCTTTTGTTTGTCTACGAACATCACCAGTAAAACCAGTAATATCGTCACTAGCATTGTAAACAGGTTCAATTCCTCTATATCTTGCACGATAACGATTTTCTAAATCATCTCTAAAATTATAAATTGCATTAAAATAGATAGAATTGTTATTGTTAAAAGAGTAATCAGTAGCAAAAGAGAAAGAGTTTCTAATACGTTGCACATCATATCTTCTGATATCAAATTCTTCAATATATACTTGGTCTTTACTGCCTTTTACCCAAGCAGCTTCCACGTTATCAGAACCAAATGTATTATTGTTATATGATGAACTTAATACAACTCCTAGTTTGTTATCTAAAAAACGATCACCATATACAAATCCTGCAGTATAGTTTCCTTGGTCTCTAATTGGGCTGTAACCTCCTGCTAATGTTCCAGAAATTCTCTGTCCATTTGGAGTAGCTCTTGTCACTAAATTTACAGAACCACCAATTGCATCAGCATCCATGTCAGATGTTAATGTTTTATTCACTTCAATAGTTGAAATCATGTCAGCAGGAATTAAATCCATTTGCACATTTCTGTTATCACCTTCTGCTGATGGAATTCGATTTCCATTGAGCATTACTGAGTTTAAAGCTGGAGCTAAACCTCTAATAATGATATTTCTAGCTTCGCCTTGATCATTTTGCATGGTGATTCCAGGAACTCTTTTTAAAGCATCTCCAATATTTGCATCTGGAAAACGTCCAACTTGGTCAGATGAAATAACGTTTGTAATATTTTGATTTGATTTTTGTGTGTTGATTGCTTTTGCTTGACCTCTTAATCGATCTCCCAAAACAATGATTTCACCTAATTCTTCTGTTCCTGGAACTAGAACTAGAGAAATTTTGGTATTTTTTCCAGCTTCAACTTTTACCTCTTTTGTGAATTTTTGATAGCCGATGTAATAAATTTCAATTTGATATGTTCCCGCTGGAATATTTAAAAATTCAAAATCTCCATTGGCATCAGAAGTTGTGTAATTGTTGGTTGCAGCTAATTTTATGGTAGCACCAGGTAAAGAAAAGTTGCTCTCATTTTCTGTTACTTTACCAGAAATAACTCCTTTTCCTTGAGCATTGCTGAAAAGTGAAAAAATAATCGTTAAAAAAAGTAGTAAATTTTTCATTAGTTAAATTGTTTCTTTGTTTTAACAAATTTAAATTAGGATTACGGCTTGAATGTTAACAGTATTTTAAAAAAACATTTAGTTTTTGTTAAGTATTAATTTAAAAATTCCAATTTTTATGAATTTAATATTTGCTAAAAGTTAATTCAATAAAAAAACCTTCGTTATTCACCAAGGTTTCATTGTAACAATTAAAAAATGAGTTATTTGTATTTTATCCCAAATATGTCATCAATATTTTACTTCTTGAAGTATGTTTCAAACGTCTGATTGCTTTTTCTTTAATTTGACGAACACGCTCACGAGTTAAATCAAACGTTTCTCCAATTTCTTCCAAAGTCATTGGTTGGTGTTCGCCCAAACCAAAATATAGTTTTACCACATCAGCTTCTCTTGGCGTTAAGGTTTCTAACGCTCTGTTAATTTCGATTCTTAATGATTCATGAATCAGTTCTTTATCAGGATTTGGAGATTCTCCAGAGTTTAAAACGTCGTATAAATTAGAATCTTCACCTTCAATTAATGGGGCATCCATTGACACGTGACGTCCAGAATTTTTCATAGATTCTTTTACGTCATTTACAGTCATATCCAATTTTTTAGCAATTTCCTCAGCACTTGGTGCTCGTTCATTTTCTTGCTCCAAAAACGCATACATTTTATTGATTTTGTTTATCGAACCAATTTTATTTAATGGCAAACGAACGATTCTTGATTGTTCTGCTAACGCTTGTAAAATAGATTGACGAATCCACCAAACTGCATAAGAAATAAATTTAAAACCTCTTGTTTCATCAAAACGTTTAGCTGCTTTGATCAATCCTAAGTTTCCTTCGTTGATTAAATCTGGTAACGTTAATCCTTGATTTTGGTATTGTTTTGCAACAGAAACCACAAATCGTAAATTTGCTTTGGTTAATTTTTCTAGAGCTCTTTGGTCACCTGCTTTGATAAGCTGCGCTAATTCTACTTCTTCATCTGCAGTAATTAAATCTACTTTTCCAATTTCTTGTAAGTATTTGTCTAAAGAAGCAGTTTCTCTGTTGGTAACCTGTTTTGTAATTTTAAGTTGTCTCATCTAATGATTTGTATCAATTTTTAAATTCGTAAAATTTTTTCTACAGATCTTTATACGTATCAAACCTAAATTTTGTTACAAAAAAGAAAAAATATTTTTAAAAAGAATTTTTGAAGGATGATATACTTCTAGAACAACCCATTAATTTGAGAATCAATTCTGTCAATAACATACCCCAAGTTTTCTTGATTACTCACAAAATCAAGGTTATCAACATCAATAATAAGTAATTTTCCTTTACTATATGTTGAAATCCACGCTTCATATCGTTCATTTAAACGGCTTAAATAATCAATGCTAATCGTGTTTTCATATTCTCTCCCGCGTTTGTGAATTTGTCCAACAAGCGTTGAAATATTTGCGCGTAAATAAATTAATAAATCAGGAGGTGTAATTAAATTCTCCATAAGTTCAAATAATGAACTGTAATTATTGAAATCTCTGTTCGTCATTAATCCCATTGCATGTAAATTCGGAGCAAAAATGTTTGCATCTTCATAAATGGTTCTATCCTGAATGATGTTTTTTCCAGATTCTTTCAATTCTAAAATCTGACGAAAACGACTGTTCAAAAAATACACTTGTAAATTGAATGACCAACGCTCCATTTCTCCGTAAAAATCGTCTAAATATGGGTTTTCATCAACAGATTCAAAGTGTGGTTTCCATTTATAATGTTTGGCTAAAAGTTCGGTCAATGTGGTTTTTCCAGCGCCAATATTTCCTGCAATTGCAACGTGCATATTTAAAAATTCTATATGATTAAAATCGAGTTGCTAATGTAGTAAAAAAAGATATCAATGAGATTAATTAATTAATTTATAGCCAAAACCGCGCACATTGAAATTAAATTTAACTTTAATTTTTGATGTTTTATTGATGATTGTAATATTTTAGCAAACAAATTAAACCCAAAACACAATGAAAATACATTTAATAGCAGTCGCAATTTTTTGTTTTGTATTGAGTTCAGTTGCTCAGGATTTTGCAGGAAAAGTTGTTTATAAAACAAATCGAAAAACAGATTTTAAAATTCAAGGTTCAAATATGTCCGAAATTCAAGAAAAGGAATTGCAGGAAAAATTTCAGAAGATGAATCAAAAAACTTTTATTTTGGAATTTGATAAAACAACATCAATTTATAAAGAAGAAGAAAAATTGAACGCGCCAAATCCACAAGCAAATCTTGGAGGAATGCAAGTGATATCGGTTTTTGGTGGTGGTGGTTCAGGAAGTTTGTATTTCAAAAATTTGAAAGAAAAACGATTTGTTAGCAAAACTGACATCATGGGAAAAACATTTTTGATCAAAGATTCCATCCCCAATTATCAATGGCAATTAACATCAGAAACAAAAAATATTGGAAATTATACCTGTTACAAAGCTTCATTTACCAAAGAGGTTGAAATTTTTACAGCTTCTTTCGGAAAAGAAGAATCAAAAGAACCAAAAAAAACAAAGACTGTAACTACAACAGCTTGGTACACACCTCAAATTTCGATAAGTAATGGACCCACTTTTTATCAAGGTTTGCCTGGACTTATCCTAGAAATTAATGATGGAACAAATACGATTGTTTGTACTGAAATTATTTTAAATCCATCAGAAAAAATTACAATTAATGAACCTGACAAGGGAAAAGTAGTTACGCAAGCTGAATATGATAAAATTAGTGATGAAAAATCCAAAGAAATGATGGAAAGATTTAAAAGTAGAGATGGAAAAGGTATTGAAATTCGCATTGGCGGTTAAGTAAAATATATTTTAGATTAATTATTTTAATTACTCATTAAACTTTTAAGTTTTTTTTAAGTCTTATTGTGAGGATTTAAAATACTTTTGACCAAAAATTAATCAATAATTATGAAATCAACAATTACATTTCTTTTAGCACTTGTTTCAATGGCTACTTTTGCTCAAAAAGAATTCCAAGGAAAAGCTGTTTACATTGAGAAAACAAGCATGGATATGAACAGATTTGGCAATGAAATGACTGAGCAACAAAAGCAGCAAATGATGGCTCGTTTTAAAAATTTTTTAGAAAAAACGTATATTTTAAATTTTACAAAATCAGAGAGCTCATTCAAAGAAGATGCAAAGTTAGATGCTCCAGGAACAAGTGGTCCAAGTTGGGGAAGAAGCAATGGACAAGGTTCTATTTATAAAGACTTGAAAGACAAAGAAATGATTGAAGATGTTGAAATATTTAGCAAACGATTTTTAATTGTTGAAAAAATGGAACAACCACAATGGCAATTAACATCTGAAACTAAGAAAATTGGAGAATATACTTGCTACAAAGCTACTATGGCTATTGAAGATAAATCAGTTGATTTTGGAAGTATTTTCGGAAGAAGAGCAAACAATACAAACACTGATAAAAAAGAACCAGAAGTAAAAATGCTTGATGTAACTGCATGGTATTCTCCGCAAGTTCCTGTGAGTGCTGGCCCAAAATCTTATTGGGGATTGCCAGGTTTGATTTTAGAATTAAATTATGGAAGAACAACAGTATTGTGTACAGAGATTGAAATTAATCCCGGTGACAAAATCGAAATTCAAAAACCAACAAAAGGTGATAAAGTTGGTAGAGATGAATACAATAAAATTGTGAAAGAAAAAACTGATGAATTGAAAGAGAGATTCCAAGGAAGAGGCAATGGAATGGGTGGTGGAAGAGGAAGATTTTAATCGAAAAAATCAAAAAAAATCAATCAAAAAACATCAATGAAAAAAATTTTAATAATCACCATTTTTATGGTGACTTGGATTACATCTGCCCAAACAAAATTGACAGGCGTTGTAAAAGATTCTATTGGAGTTCCTTTAGAAATGGCAAATGTGATTGCTATCGACAACAATACAAAAGCAATTGCCTCTTATGGTTTTTCTGATGCCAAAGGTTTTTTTAGACTTGATCTGAAAAACAACACTTCTTATAATGTGAAAATTAGTTATGTAGGATTCAAAGAAATTTCTACGAATATCAAAACTAACAATGTTGATATTGTAAAAAACTTCACCATGAAAGAGGATAATATGTTGGATGGCATAAACATTGTCTCGAAAATGCCTGTTACCGTAAGTGGAGATACTATTTCATACAATGCGGATTCTTTTAAAAACGGAACAGAACGAAAACTAGAAGATGTACTTAAAAAATTACCTGGCGTTGAAGTAAATGCTGCTGGACAAATTGAAGTTGAGGGTAAAGTTGTTGAAAAAATTACTATTGATGGTAAAGATTTTTTCAGTGGTGATACCAAATTGGCAACCAAAAATATTCCTTCAAATGCGATTGATAAAATCCAAGTGCTAAGAAATTTTTCAGATGTAGGGCAATTGAGTGGCGTTCAAAATAATGAAGACAGAGTTGCTATAAACATCAAATTAAAAGAAGGGAAAAAGAATTTTTGGTTTGGTGATGTGACTGCTGGATCAGGAGATGCTCCTAATGAAACTTTGTATCTTTTTCAACCAAAATTATTTTATTACTCACCAAAATACACTTTGAATGTTATTGGAGATATCAATAATATTGGGGAAGTTGTTTTAGATAGAGGAGATTTAAGAAGTTTTGGCGCTAATTTTCAAAGTCAAAGTCCTTCAAACGGAACAAACATCAATATTGCAGATGCAGGAATTGGTTTTTTAACAGCAAATGCAAGAAATGCAAATAAAATTGAAACCAAATTGTCAGCTTTCAATTTCAGTTATTCACCTAATAAAAAACTGAGTTTAGGCGGATTTTTAATTTTTTCGAGCAATACCAATGGTCAAAGAAATATCAATACTATTGATTATGTTGACCCAAATACTCCTGATGATGTAGTTGATAATACCACCAATCAAACCAGTAATACTGGCTTATTTAGATTTACGTCTATCTACAAAAAAGACATCAATAACCAAATGAATTATAATATTGCTGGTCGTTTTTCAAATGAATTTAGAACGGATAATGTAATTTCACAAGTATTAAGTGATATTACTGAAAGAGAAAATGCCACTCCTTTTACCATCAATCAAGATTTAAGTTATTTTTTCACAGCAAGCGAAAAAAGTATTTTTGCGTTAGAAGTAAAGCATTTATTACAAGATGAAGATCCATTTTATATTGCTTCTTTAGAAAATAATCCAAACAATAATGACGATGCAAACAATGATGGTTTTGATGATGCTGCTGAAACGTTAGGATTGGATAGAAGCAACCAATTTTACAATTTAGAACAAGACAGACGTGTGAAAACCAATCAAATGGATGCAAAATTAGATTATTACTATATTTTAAATTCGGTAAGTAATTTGAATTTTGTAGCTGGAACTATTTTGAGTAATCAAAATTACGATTCACGTTTTTTCCAAATATTAGATAATGGTACTGAGGAAACACCAAAACCTACAATTCAAGATGTTGTAGATCCTCAAACAACCAATGACACTGAATACAAATTTGCTGACATTTATGCGGGAGTGAGGTATCGTTTGAAAAAAGGAATTTTTACTTTTACTCCTGGTTTTACGGTACATTCATATAATTCTCAAAACACACAATATGGAACTGAATATTTCCAAGATAAATTTTTCAAAGTACTGCCAGAATTTAATGTTGTTGCGCAGTTTAAAAGAAGTGAAAGTTTAAATTTTACATACAGACAACAAGTTAATTTTACTGATGTTAACCAAATAGCAAGAGGACTTGTTGCACAAAGGTACAATTCATTCTTTTCAGGAAATGATGAATTAATAAATGCTAGTTTTCATAATGTTACTTTGAATTATAGAAGTTTTAACTTATTTAATAATAGTAATGTATTTGCAAGGCTAATTTATACAAAATCAATAAATCAAGTAAACAGCAATACCATTTTTGAACCAGGTTCTGTAGTCTTTAATAGTACCTCAATCAACTCACCTTTGGATAATGAAAACTTTATTGCCTCAGGAGGTATGAGCAAAACAATCAAAAAAATTACTGGAAGATTAGGAGGTAATTTCAATTACAACAAAAGTTATCAATTCATCAATTCTCTAGAAAATACGAATGAAAATATCTCAAGAGGATTCAATACAAGAATTGGTACTAATTTTACGAAAGCACCTAATGTTAATTTGAGTTATAACTTGACTTTTACAGACCAAAAAAATAGTGCAAGAAATGCTGATATTAAAACTATCAGACATATTCCATCTATTGATTTTGACGCATATATATGGAATTCTTTAACTGTAAAATCTGATTTTTCTTATAACGAAACAAGACAAGAAGGAAATGTTATAAATTCATTCAAAATATGGAATGCTTACTTTGCCTATAGAAAAGACAAAGATGCAAAATGGGAATATGAATTGGTTGGGAGCAACTTATTAGCAACTGGCTCAAGCGTAAACGTTAATCAAAATATAATTTCGTTCAGTATCAATGAACGTTTTATTCTTCCAAGATTTGTAAGTCTAAGAGTGCGTTATCAACTATAAAATTATTTGAATTACTTTTTAAAAAATGGCTCAATTTATTGAGTCATTTTTTGTTTAGTTTTATTATTTTCGTGTCATGAGTGTATTGGCATCAAAATCTACTTTCTATACGACTTACAAAACATTGGGGTTGTTGTATTTATTTTTTATTGTTGGCTTGTTTTTGGACAGTTTTTATATGGTAAAAATTACTGAAAACGCCCAATTTTATGCAAATAGTTTGATGATACTCATATTTATCATTACTTTTTTGAAAGTAAATAACCGGCTCAAAGAACAAATGTTATCAGCAGTTTTGATTGGATTTGCGGGTGAATATTTATTTTCAATACTGATGGGAATGTACACGTATAGACTCGGAAATGTTCCTCATTATATTCCATTTGGTCATGCTTTTGTGTATATCGCAGTTTTGTGTTTTTCAAAAGCGGCTTCTATCAAAATTCATCATCAATTTTTAGAGCGGTTTTTCACAATTTTTATTTTTATCTATGCTTCTGTTTTTTTGATTTTCAAGAATGATGTTTTCGGATTTGTGATGACAATTGCCACATTACTGATTTTAAGAAACAAACCAAAAGCGCGACTTTTTTATTTGACAATGTATATTTCTGTGGCAGTTTTAGAAATTGTTGGCACAACTTATCAATGTTGGTGGTGGCCAACAACAGCTTGGGATGTGATTCCTTTTTTACCTAGTCACAATCCTCCAAGTGGCATTTCTTTTTTCTATTTTTTGTTAGATTTAGGAACACTTTGGTTATATAAACAACGCCACAAATCGGCTTGGAAACGCATGAAAAGTATCCGTAATATTAGATTACAATCTTTGAACATTATTACAAAAAAAATAGGTAATTTAGCTTAAAATATTTTAAAAAATGTCAATCAAAGTTTCATCAGTTTCTAAAGTTTATGGGTCTCAAATAGCTGTAAATGATATTTCTTTTGAGGCAAAAAATGGAGAAATCATCGGATTTTTAGGTCCAAATGGCGCTGGAAAATCGACCATGATGAAAATATTGACAGGATTTTTAAAACCAGATTCAGGAGAAGTTTTTGTAAATTACATTGATGTTTTAAAAAACCCTATTAAAGCTCAAAAAACCATTGGGTATTTGCCTGAAAATAATGCGTTATACAAAGACATGTATGTGAGAGAATATCTCCATTTTTGTGCGTCTGTTTTTAAACTTTCAATGTTAAACAATTTGACAGTAAAAGAACAAATTGAAATTTGTATTAAAAAAGTAGGATTGCAGTCAGAATCTCATAAAAAAATCCATCAATTATCAAAAGGATATCAGCAAAGAGTCGGAATTGCAGCTGCCATTTTGCACAATCCAACTGTTTTAATTTTAGATGAACCAACCACAGGATTAGACCCAAATCAATTAGCTGAAATTAGAACACTCATCAAAGAATTAGGAAAAGAAAAAACAGTATTGTTTTCAACGCACATTATGCAAGAAGTAGAAGCGGTTTGTGATCGTGTAATTATCGTCAAAAAAGGTGAAATCCTTGTCAATGAATTGCTTAAAAATCTTCAAAAAAATAGTCTACAAATTATTGAAGTAGTGTTTGATTTAAATGTTGCTAAAGAAATCATCAATCAAATTCCGAACGTCATTTCAGCTAAAAAATCAGAAAATCAATGGCAAATCACTTTTGATACTCAAAAAGACATGCGTTCTAAAATTTTTGATTTTGCACAAGAAAACAATCTAAAAATCCTTGAATTATCCTCAAAAAATAAGAATTTAGAAACCTTTTTTAGAGAAGTTACTGTTAATTAATTCTGCAATTTTATCAATATTTGTAAGTAATTAATTCAATTTATAATTGATTTGTTGTTTTTGTAAAATTGTCAACAACGCATTAGAAATCGTAATTTTTGTATTTCTACTTGGTAAATTCACTTCAATTTTTTCATTTTCATCCCAAATTGTAAATTTCAATGAAGTTTTTCCGGGATTGTTTTTCAAGATGGTTTCTAAGTTTAAAATAGTATCTTCTTTAATTTCTTCCAAAGGAATTTGAATCGTAAGTTTTTCACAACAGTTATCCAAAATATCCGTTAAAAGTTTGAAATCGATAAAATTAATACTTATTTCGTCATTGTAAAAATTCTTTTTAAAAGTTGTTCTGATAAATAAGAAATTTTTCAGAGATAAAAAATGTTTGAATTTCAAATAATCTTCTTTAAAAATCCGGAACTCATAACTTTCATTATAATCTTCCAAAATAAAAGAAGCCCAGGGATTTCCAGTTTTTGCAACTCGATGTTGAACATCTGTAATGATTCCTGCAAAAGAGATATTTTTCCCAGTATGCGTTTTTAAATCTTCCTTAAAAATTGACAAGTTGGTATTGCAAAAAACGAGTTCATTTTTGAAGTCATCCAGAGGATGTGCAGAAATATAAATTCCAATGACTTCTTTCTCTTGAGACAACAATTCCATGGTTCCCCAAGTTTCACAATTCGGAATTTCAGGTTCTGCAAACTGAATTGTTGAGGTTTCTCCAAACAAAGAAACTTGCGTAGAATTTTTGTTTTCTTGAAATTTACTTCCAAATTTCATAGCCCGTTCTAAGAAGGTAATTCCTTTTTCGTCAATGGCAAAATATTGTGCTCTGTGTGTATCTGAAAAAGAATCAAAAGCGCCAGCTTTTGCTAAACTTTCAAAAGATCTTTTGTTGGCAACTCGTAAATCTGCGCGTTTTGCAAGGTCAAAAATGGATGAATAATTTCCGTTTTCTTTTCGTTCATCAATAATTGATTTCACGGCATGAGCGCCAACACCTTTAACTGCTGCCATTCCAAAACGAACAGCCCCTTTTTTATTTACAGAAAATTTCAAATACGATTCGTTGATATCTGGCCCCAAAACTTCTAATCCCATTCTTCTGCATTCTTCCATGAAAAATGAAACCTGCTTAATGTCGCTCATATTATTAGAGAGTACAGAAGCCATATATTCAGCAGGATAATGCGCTTTTAAATAGGCAGTTTGATACGCAATCATAGCATAGCAAGTAGAGTGACTTTTGTTGAAGGCATACATTGCAAATGCTTCCCAATCTTTCCAAATTTTTTCTAATTTGATTGCGTCATGTCCATTTTCTGAAGCTTGTTCTATGAATTTTGGTTTCATTTTATCCAAAACAGAAACTTGTTTTTTTCCCATGGCTTTTCTCAAAACGTCAGCTTCCCCTTTTGAAAAGTTGGCTAATTTTTGCGATAACAGCATTACTTGCTCTTGATAAACAGTAATTCCGTAGGTTTCAGCCAAATATTCTTCCATAGCTGGCAGGTCATATTCAATAACTTCAGTTCCGTGTTTTCGATGAATAAAAGAAGGAATATACTCCATTGGTCCTGGTCTATACAACGCATTCATTGCAATTAAATCTCCAAATACAGTGGGTTTTAGAGCACGCATGTGTTTTTGCATTCCAAGAGATTCGTACTGAAAAATACCAATAGTTTCACCTTTTTGAAATAACTCGTAGGTTTTTTCATCATCTAAAGGAAAATTCTCAGGATCCAATTCTACAGCATGTCTGGCTTTTACAATTTTGACCGTATCTTTGATTAAAGTCAGCGTTTTTAATCCTAAGAAATCCATTTTCAACAAACCTGCAGATTCCACAACAGAGTTGTCAAATTGCGTAACATACATGTCAGAATCTTTTGCTAAAGTCACAGGAACATAATTGGTAATATCTCCTGGAGTGATAATTACGCCACAAGCATGTGTGCCAGTATTTCTCATAGAACCCTCTAAAATACAGGCTTTATTAACAGTTTCGGAAGCAAGATTATTTCCTTTTGAAAGCAGCACCAACTCTTCAATCATGAGTTTGTCTTCAGCACGAAGACCATCAATTTTTGCTTTATTTTTTTCATCATCACTAAAAATATGTTGAAGTTTGATGATATTTGGAATCAATTTCGCAATTCTGTCAGCTTCAAAAAGTGGTAAATCTAGCACTCTAGCAGTATCTCTGATAGATGATTTTGCAGCCATTGTCCCATAAGTGATAATTTGCGCAACCTGATTCGCGCCATATTTTTTAATCACATAATCTAGCACTTTACTTCGGCCTTCGTCATCAAAATCGATATCAATATCTGGCATGGAAACACGCTCAGGATTTAAGAAACGCTCAAAAAGTAAATCGTATTTTATAGGATCAATATTCGTAATCCACAAGCAATATGCGACTACAGAACCAGCTGCTGAACCACGACCAGGTCCAACAGCAACATCCATATTTCTTGCTTCTCGTATAAAATCTTCCACAATCAAAAAATAACCTGGATAACCAGTTTTTTTGATAACTTCTAATTCAAAATCGATTCGTTCAATGATTGATTCAGAAAGTTCTCCGTATCTTTTTTTTGCACCTTGATATGTCAAATGGCGCAAATAATTATTTTCACCTCTTTTTCCTGCATCAATAGCATCTTCAGATGATTGAAACTCTTTTGGAATATCAAAAGCAGGTAATAAAACTTCTCTAGCCAATGAGAAAATTTCGACTTTATCAACAATTTCTTGCACATTACTAATCGCTTCAGGAATGTCTGCGAAGATTTTTTTCATATCATTGGTTGATTTGAAATAATATTCTTCATTGGGCAATCCATATCTATAGCCACGACCTTTTCCAATAGGGGTTGTCTGTTTTTCGCCATCTTTTACACACAATAAAATATCGTGTGCATTTGCATCTTTTTTGTCTAAATAAAATGTGTTATTGGTTGCAACAACTTTGACATTGTGGTTTTTGGAAAATTTCAATAACGTTTCATTTACAATCGTTTCATCTTGCTGATTGTGACGCATAATTTCCAAATAAAAATCCTCTTGAAATTCTTGTTTCCACCAAAGCAAGGCTTTCTCTGCTTGATTTTCTCCAAGATTTAGGATTTTATTTGGGATTTCTCCATACAAATTTCCTGATAAAACAATGATGTCTTCTTTATATTTTTTGACAACTTCTCTGTCAATTCTTGGCACATAATAAAATCCATCAATAAAAGCAATCGACGACATTTTCGCCAAATTGTGGTAGCCATTTTTGTTTTTTGCTAATAAAACAACTTGAAATCCATTGTCCTTGATAGATTTATTTTTGTGGTCTTCACAGATATTAAATTCACAACCAATAATTGGTTTTATTTGGTGTTTGGCTATTTTGTTGTGATTTAAAATCGTATTTACAAAATGAAAAGCGGCCATCATATTTCCAGTATCTGTCATTGCAACAGCTGGCATTTTATCTTGAGCTGCAGCTTGCACTAAAGCGTCAATTTGAATGGTAGATTGCAACACCGAAAATTGAGTGTGGTTGTGCAAATGTGAAAAAGCAGTGTCTTTTAGTTCCGATAAACCTTCAGAATTTGTTTTGGAGGTGATGTCGTCTTTTAGATTTTCGAGACGTTTTCGAATTTTTTCAGTTTCTTTTTTTAGATTAACGTGCTTAATTCCAATTACTTGAATTTGAGATGGATTAGCTTCTTTGAAGTTTTTAAAATAGGTTTCGTCTTTTTTTAATTCCTCTTTCGTGAATTCTTTAAAACGAATTAATTCTAAAAAACATCGCGTTGTTGCCTCAACATCTGCAGTTGCATTATGAGCTTCTTCAAAATCAACATTAAAAAGATGTTTATGAAGTTCGGTTAATGTTGGCAATTTAAATTTTCCACCACGACCACCAGGAAGTTTGCAAAGTGAAGCTGTTTTTTCGGTACAAGTATCTAAAACAGGAAGTTTTGTCAAGTTGTTTTCAATGCCTAATCTATGAAATTCGCAGCCAATAATATTGATGTCAAAACCTACATTTTGACCTACTAAAAAGGTCGTTTTTTGAAGCGCTTCGTTGAATAAAATCAATCCATCTTGTAAAGAAATTCCTTGTTCGTGTGCTAATTCAGTTGAAATTCCATGAATTCTTTCAGCATCAAATGGAATATTAAATCCGTCAGGTTTTATTAAAAAATCTCTGCGAGAAATCAAGTTTCCAAAATCGTCATGCAATTGCCAAGCAATTTGAATACACCTAGGCCAATTGTCAGTATCCGTAATTGGTGCGTTCCAACTTTTTGGTAATCCTGTAGTTTCGGTGTCAAAAATTAAATACATAAATGGGTTTTTATTCGGAAAATTTCGAGCTTTAAAAATACAAAAATCAATCAACTAAATGGAGTTGTTTTCATATGTGATTTATTAACATTTTTTTGATTTTTACACTTGTTTTTAATTGCTTGATTTTAAGTTGATAGAATTAAAAATAATTGTATATTTGCGCCCACTTATCACGAGTTGGTAAAAATTATTAATAACCAAGGTCGAGAACCTTAAAAAATTAACAAATTATGTCTGTAAAAATTAGATTACAAAGACACGGAAAAAAAAACAAGCCTTTCTTTTGGATTGTAGCTGCTGATGCCCGTGCGACAAGAGATGGTCGTTATTTAGAAAAACTAGGAACCTACAATCCAAACACAAATCCCGCAACTATTGATTTAGACATTGATGGTGCCGTAAAATGGTTACAAAATGGAGCACAACCAACTGATACTGCAAAAGCAATTTTGTCTTATAAAGGCGCTTTATTGAAAAATCATTTGGCAGGTGGTGTTCGCAAAGGTGCTTTAACTGAAGATCAAGCCGCTAAAAAATTCAATGCCTGGTTAGAAGAAAAAGGAGCTAAAGTAACTTCAAAATCAGAAGGATTAACAAAAGCACAAGCTGACTCGAAAGCAAAAGCATTAGAAGCAGAAAAAGCAGTAAATGCAGCAAGAGTTGCAGCCGCTGCTAAAGTAGAAGAAGTTGCTGAGGAAGTTGTTAATGTTAAAACCTCTTCTGAAGAAACTACTGAAGAAACCTCTGAAGAAACTACTGAAGAAACCTCTGAAGAAACTACTGAAGAAACTACTGAAGAAACCTCCGAAGAAACTACTGAAGAAACTAC
>DDMS01000036.1:51396-56323 GCA_002340765.1 Flavobacteriaceae bacterium UBA2540
GAAGAAACTACTGAAGAAACTACCGCTGAATAAAAATTTTTAACGATAATGCGTAAAGAAGATTGTTTTTATTTAGGCAGAATCGTCAGAAAACACAGTTTTAAAGGTGAAGTTGTTATCAAATTAGATACTGACGAGCCTGAGTTGTATCAAGAAATGGAATCAGTTTATGTCGATTTTGGCAATAACTTAGTTCCATTTTTTATTGAAAAAAGTTCGCTTCACAAAGGAAATCAATTGCGTGTTCGCTTTGAAGACGTGAATTCTGAGGCAGATGCTGATGCAATTTTGAAATCTGACATTTATTTGCCATTAACTTTATTACCAGCATTATCAGGAGACAAGTTTTATTTTCATGAAGTGATTGGTTATAAGGTGATTGATATTTTTTTCGGTGAGGTTGGAACAATTGTTCGAATTATAAATACTGCTGCACAACCACTTTTTGAAATTGATAATAATGGAAAAGAGGTTTTTATTCCAATGATTGACAATTTCATTAAAAAAGTTGACAAAGTAAATAAAGTAATTCAAGTAGAAACTCCTGAAGGATTAATTGATTTATATTTATCTTGAAAATGATTCAGTAAAAATAGAGAGGTGCAAGAGCGGTTGATCTGGCTACCCTGGAAAGGTAGTATACTGGAAACGGTATCGAGGGTTCGAATCCCTTCCTCTCTGCACTTATTAACGCAAAATCAAGCAAAGTCCTATAAACAGTATGTTTTTAGGGCTTTTTTCTTTTTTGTAATGTTCAAAAAACGCAATTAATAGCATTCTTGAGGTGACCTATTCGGTGACCTATTTAAATCTTTTTTTAGGTCACCAGATTGTTAATAAATATCTAATAATCATAAATATCCATTTTGACAGATTTAATAAAGATTTGGTTTAATTTTTTAAGGACTATATCTATATTTTGAAACTTTTTTTAAATTTGGTTAAAGTTTTGACTAATTTTTAATTTTTGATTCAACCAATTTTATTAACTCTTGATTATTTTTTTGAAAAGTTTTCATTAGTCTAAGATATATTTCAACTAAGCTTTTAGCTTCTTGGTTATAAATTATAAACTTCTTGCTTAACAATGATTCATCAAAAAGACCATTTTTTTTATAGTATTCAATTATCTTATCCGAATCTTTATTATCACTTCTTTTTTTAAACCAACCCTGTGGCTTGGGAAAAGTATTAACAAAATAGTATACTCTAACGTCGTCAAGAATCTTATTGTTGTCCCTCAATTTTTCTCCGTAAACCTCATAATAATCAGAAATTTTACGCTTTAATTCAATCGATCTAATATTACTAAAAGTGCCACTTGCAATTGTATTTTTATAAGAAGCGTTGTTTATAAAAAATGAAGTCCCAAAAATTAAGCTATCTCCCAATATTAGCATTTTATCTAAGTATTCGCTTTCGGAGTATTTTTTATTTTGAAATTCTAAAAATGTTAGATTTTTCAATATTGTATTTAATCCTTAAAAATATAACACGATTATTCAGATGTTTTTTGATGAAGATCAAATAAATCAATTTTTAATATTTGATATGGATTCTCTATATTTTATTTCGGGTTTTAAAATAACTTGTTTAACCGTTTTTTCCTTTTCATTGAGGTTAGATATCAGATTTTTCAATGCTATTTTACATATTGCTTCAACGGGTTGCGCGATACTAGTAATCGGTGTTGCTAAAAAATCAAGATACAAATGGTTATCAAAAGTTATTAGTGAAATATCTTGGGGAATTCGTATGTTTTCTTCTTTAAGGGCCTTTAGGCAGCCCATTGCAATGGTGTTGCTCAAAGTAAAAATTGCGGTTGGTCGTACTTTATTTTGAAGCAACATTTTAGTTTCTGAGTAGCCGTTTTCTACACTAAATGCATCTCCAACTACCTTGAAATTTTCAATACCGGCATCTTTCATTGCCTGCTTAAACCCTTTTACACGCAATTTATTCGGTGTAGAATCAACGATGCCCTGAATACATAAAATAGACTTGTGACCGTGGTTGATGAGTAAGTTTGCCGCCATATAAGCTCCTTCAAAATTATCTGTGGAAACGTAAGGGATTTCTAATTCTTCAAAATATCGATCTAATAAAACCAAAGGCAAGCCTTGATAATAAACATTTTTAATATGTTCCATTTCTTTTCCGCAAGGAATAATTATCAATCCCTCTATATTGCGTGCGATGAATTGTTGCAAAACAGTTTTTTCTATTTCAACGTTTTCATCGCTATCAACTATAATGGTTGTATATCCGTATTTTCGAACTTCAGCATTGATATTGCTTGCAATATTCGCAAAAAAGGGGTTGCTTAATGACGGTACAATAAGTCCTATGGTGTTACTTTTACCTGATTTTAAACTCGTTGCAAAATGATTTGCAACATAATTCAATTCTAATGCTACGGCTTCTATTATTTGTTTGGATTTTTCAGCAATTCTATATTTTTCAGACTTTCCATTCAATACCCGGGAAACAGTAGTAGTAGATAATCCAGTCTTTTTTGCAATATCCTTAATGTTAACTTTAGCGCTCATAAATACAGGTCGAATTAACGTTTGTGCAAATATAGGTGAAATTTTTAGAT
The DNA here is from genome assembly GCA_002340765.1 of Flavobacteriaceae bacterium UBA2540. Lineage (GTDB taxonomy): Bacteria > Bacteroidota > Bacteroidia > Flavobacteriales > Flavobacteriaceae > Polaribacter. The sequence continues at coordinate 53,996 of DDMS01000036.1, forward strand.
ATAATTATATTGTAATCGTATTTGCTTTTTTAGTAAATAAAATAACTGATTTGAAATATTTAAATAAATATGCACAAACGATTGTACAATTCAATTTATTTCTTTTTATTTGTAAATGTAATGTTTAATATTTTTTAACAAAGAATTAGAATACCTATGGGTAAAATAGTAGTAGTCGGTAGTTCAAATACAGATTTAATAGCGAAGGTGAAAAACTTTCCGATAGCCGGAGAGACGATTGAAGGTCTTGCATACATGCAAGCTATGGGAGGTAAAGGAGCTAATCAGGCTATAGCGGCACACCGTATTGGAGGAGATGTGAGTTTTATAACTTGCCTGGGTGACGATGCCAATGGACAAAATACATTACAATATTATAAAGAAGAAGGTCTGGATGTTTCATCTTCGCTTATTGTAAAGGGCATTTCATCGGGTACTGCAATGATTTTTGTGGATGAGAATGGTGAAAATTGTATCGTCATTACGCCGGGAGCAAACAACTTACTGACATCGGATTATATTGAAAAAATGGAAGCCAATATTGCCAACGCTGAAATTGTATTGCTTCAAATGGAGATTCCGTACGATACTGTTAAAACAGTTTGTTCTTTGGCTAAAAAGCACAAGAAGAAAGTTATTCTAAATGTTGCCCCTGCCCGGGAATTAGATGAAGAGATATTAAAAAATGTAGATATTCTGGTGGTTAACGAAACAGAAGCTGAAACCATTTCAGGGGAGAAAATTGAAGCTGTTGGTAAAGAAGCTGTGATTACAAAATTAATTACAATGGGAGCATCAACAGTTTTACTTACCCTTGGAAAAGGAGGGTGTTTATTAAAAAATGAACATTTAGAAATAAGTAAAAAAGCTTTTGCAGTTAATACTCTTGATACAACTGCCGCTGGCGATACTTTCTGTGGTACTCTGGCAGCTCGTCTTAGCAAAGGAGAGAATTGGGACGATGTGCTAACATTTGCTTCTGCAGCATCAGCGCTTTGTGTTACACGTATGGGGGCTCAACCTTCGGTACCAACTGAAAAAGAGGTGCTCATTTTTTTAAAGGAAAACAAATCAATTTTTAATCATAAAATCAACTAAAATATAAAATTATGTATATAGTAAATAGTTATTCAGTGGCCGTTATATTTTGCATAATTACAATGCTTTGTTGGGGCTCTTGGGCAAATACGCAAAAACTGGCTACTAAAAAGTGGTCATTTCAATTATTCTATTGGGATTATGTTATTGGAATTTTATTATTTTCATTGATATTTGGACTTACAATTGGTAGTTCAGGACCTGAAGGAAGACCATTTATTGAAGATTTATTACAAGCCGATCAACGTTCATTAATGGCTGCCTTTTTAGGTGGGGTCATTTTTAATTTAGCAAATATCTTATTGGTTGCTGCTATAGATATTGCTGGTATGGCGGTTGCCTTTCCAATTGGAATTGGAATTGCTCTGGTACAAGGTGTTATTTTAAATTATATCAAAGAACCAAAAGGAAATGCAATGCTTCTTGGAGTTGGAGTTTTGCTTATTGTTATTGCCATTTTGTTGAATGCGAAGTCATACAAGAACATTTCTGATGGAAAATCAAAAACAACCACAAAAGGAATTCTATTATCAATTGTTGCGGGTGTTTTAATGGGCTTCTTTTTTAGATTTGTTGCAGGATCTATTTCTCCAAATTTCTCATCACCAGAATCGGGGTTAATGACTCCTTACAGTGCTTTATTTATTTTTGCTGTTGGTATATTTATTTCAAATTTTTTATGGAATACAATCGTAATGAAAAAGCCTTTTGTGGGCTTATCAGTTTCTTATAAAGATTATTTTACAATGGGTAATCTACGATTGCATAGCATTGGTTGGTTAGGTGGTATAATTTGGACAGTTGGAATGTCTTTTAGCTTAATTGCTTCAGAAAAAGCAGGATTTGCCATTTCCTATGGATTGGGTCAAGGAGCAACCATGGTGGCAGCATTTTGGGGAGTCTTTGTTTGGAAGGAATTTGAAGGAGCAAACAACGCAACAAAAAGAATGATTAATCTCATGTTCTTATTCTTTATTATCGGAATTATTTGCATTATTTACGCAGGACAATAACGCTTTAAAAGATAACTTTTGATTAGTTCAATATTTGAATGAAGAAACAAAAAGGTGAAATTGTCAATAAATAATTTGCTCTAGTTAATATTTTGTTATACATTAGCACAAACGATTGTGCAATAAAATATTTAAATATATATAAAAAAATTTTCACAATAAGGATAAACGTTGTCCTATATATAAAACAAAAGGTTGTAAATCGTCAGCAAAAAGT
>DDMS01000066.1:0-20988 GCA_002340765.1 Flavobacteriaceae bacterium UBA2540
GAAAACAGAAATAATGTCATTTCCGAGACCAATCATTACAAGCGCAAAAAAAAATTGATTGATTTTCTACTAAGAAAAGGATTTGAAACTGATTTAATTTTTAAAACAATTGATGATGTTTTATCTTAAATTATTTGAATTTTAACTGAAAAAGAGAATCGTTTTTTCGAGTGATTTTTACCACTTCGTTCATGTCGTCATTTGGTATTGGCACTGACAACACATAATGATGCATTGTCCATTCCTTGCCAATTTTCTCCAAAATTCCTGAACCTCTAAAAGTACCTCTATTAGTTTGTAAGTTTTCATCAAACCAAGCAAAATTTCCAGCATCATTCAAATAAATATTTCTTTCTAACGCTTTAAAATCCCATGCTTTTCGGTTGTCAAAATGAGGTTTGCTGTAATTTTCAAATTGCTTTTTTGACCAAATTTCAGAAGCATCTGTACCTATAAAAACCGAATTATTGGCCATTTTATCAAAATACTCGGCATAATTTGCTTTTGAAGCTGCCAAATGCCAATCGTTCAAAAAAGATTCTATAAGTAGTTTTTGTTGCTCTTTTTCTTTTAATGATAAATAAATAGGTTTACTATCATAAAAAAAGATTAAAAGAATAGAAAACAAAATCAAAATATTTTTTTTCATCAATATCCTCTTTTTTTCACTTTTTCATCCATTTTTTTCAAAATACTATTTTTTGAAATGGTATCAATTTTTGTAGTGTCTAAGCCAATCAAGCTAACATCAATAGTGATTTCTTGCTCAAATTTTTTCTTGGAAAAAGTCGTATTAATTTTGGCATTTATAGCTCCAAATGCTTCGAATATTTTATCAATTTGAGTGTTTACTTCTTTCGCTGTAATAGCCGGAATTGTATTCATATCAGCCAATCTGAGGGATTCATTGAACATAATATTCACTCTTGTCTCAAACGAAGGATTGTTAAATATTTCAGGCTTAACACTTTCTTTCATTGCTTTTACAAGATCTCTTAGCTCTACTGAATTGCTCAAAACTTCCTTTGGAGAGGACTTTTTAAAGCGTCCTAAAAAACTTTTTAAAATTCCATATTCGGACCAAATATCAATTTCTGGCTGAAAAAGTGGCAATACATTTTCGTAATTTGGATGTTGCACAACTTCGCGCATTTCAGCAATTGCTGACGTATCAACCTCCTTTTTCTCTGTTGTTTTTTTACAGGAAATAAAGAAGAAAATTGAAAAAAGAAGAAAATATTTCACCAAATAAAAATTAACGTTGTAAAAATACATATTTTAACGTTGAAATTGTATTTGAAAGATCATAAAAAAGGGTGTAATTAAAAATTAAATATTTTTATCCTACTTTAAATGAGAATAACAAAATTAAGTACCTTTGTTTTGGTAAATTGTTGATTTTATTTCAATGGATAAACGAATATTGGTTTTAGGAGCAAGTGGTCAAATAGGCACTGAATTGACTCAAAAATTACGTGAATTGTATGGAAATCAGCATGTAATTGCTTCCGATATCAAAGAAGGAACTCCAGAAATGATGGCTTCAGGGCCTTTTGAAGTTTTAGATGCAACTGACAAAGAATCTATTTTACAGGTTATTCTAAAATACGAAATCAATCAAGTGTATTTATTAGCTGCAATGTTGTCTGCAACTGCTGAAAAATTTCCACAAAAAGCTTGGAATTTAAACATGAATTCTTTGTTAGCTGTCTTAGAATTGGCAAAAGAAAAACACATTCAACAAGTTTATTGGCCTAGTTCAATTGCTGTTTTTGGTCCAACAACCCCTAAAAATAATACACCTCAAAAAACGATTATGGAGCCTTCTACAGTTTATGGAATAAGTAAACTTTCGGGTGAATTTTGGTGTAATTATTACCATCAAAAATTTGACGTAGATGTGCGCAGTTTGCGTTATCCTGGTATTATTTCTTGGAAAACAAAACCTGGAGGAGGCACCACAGATTATGCTGTTGACATCTATTTTAAAGCGGTTGAAGAAAAAAAATTTACTTGTTTTTTAACCGAAAACACTCGTTTACCAATGATGTATATGGAAGATGCTGTGAATGCAACCATTCAATTAATGGAAGCAAATCCTGCAAATATTAAAATTAGAACGAGTTATAATTTATCTGCAATTGATTTTACTCCGAAAGAAATTGCAGCTGAAATAAAAAAGCAAATTCCCGATTTTACGATTGATTATGCGCAAGATTCTAGGCAGCAAATTGCTGACAGTTGGCCTTCATCTATTGACGATTCTGAAGCTAGAAATGATTGGAATTGGAAACATGAATTTGATTTGCAAAGAATGACTTTTAAGATGTTAGAAAACTTAAAAAAGTAATTTTAAGTCTTTATTTTGTAAGTAATTTATTTTATATCCTCTATGAAATTACCTGTTTTCAAAATCATGAAACATGAGTTACTTATATGGATTTTTGTAAAGCTTATCTTTGAATAAAATTAGAAATAATGAAAAAAATAATAAAAAAAAGTCTAGAAAATTCTTATTCATATCAAGACTATCGTCTTTTAATTCAACAATTGTTGTCAGATGGAAAATCAACTGGACCAAATCAATCTGAAGAATTGACAAATTATAGTTTACTAAACGAAACAAGAATGAAACGTTTAGATAAAACAATTAAAATTTCTGAAGAAGTTGCCGATGAAATTCAAAAAATTGATGATCCACAAACGTGGTTATTAATTACAGAAAGTTGGTGCGGTGATGCAACACAAAATTTACCAATCATCAATAAAATGGCTAAACTGAATGATAAAATCGAATTAAAATTGGTTTTACGTGATGAAAATTTAGAGCTAATGGATTTATTTTTGACCAATAATAGTCGTTCAATTCCAAAATTAATCATACTTGATTCTCAACTAAATGTTATCAATACTTGGGGTCCCAGACCATCAATAGCTTCGAAAATGGCATTTGAATACAAAGAAAAAGACGGCAGTTTAGATGCAGTATTTAAGCAAGATTTGCAAGTTTGGTATAACAAAGACAAAGGAGAAAATTTACAACATGATTTTGTTCAATTGTTGCAAGTAGCAACTGTGAACTATAATTTTCTTTTAAAAAATATCCTAAAAACCGCAAATTTGAAATCATTTTTGCGGTTTTTCTTTGTGTATATTTGCATTTCAAGAACAATTGTATGTTTGTAGAATATGAATCAATTTCGGAGGACACTAAAGTTTGGGTATATCCTTCAAGCCGAAAATTTTATGAGACTGAGATTGAAGAAATTGAGCAAAAAATCAAATTTTTTTTAGAAAATTGGAAATCTGAAGACCAAAATTTCAAAGCTTCTTATCAATTTTTATACAAAAGATTCCTGATTTTTTTTGCTGATGACGAACTTTCATCAATTTCAAATTTGGATATTGATGCGATTGTTACTTTTATTTTGGAGCTTCAATCTGACTATGAAGTAACGCTTTTAGACAAAATGAACGTGTGTTTTAAACAAGGTGAATTTGTGCAATATAAAGAGTTAAAAGAATTTAAAACATTGCTAAAAAACAAAGCAGTTACTGAAAAAACAATCGTTTTTGACAACTTAATCACGAACAAATTCGACTTCGAAAATTATTGGGAAATTTCGATGGAAGAAAGTTGGTACAATCGATTTCTGTAAATTTTATGCTGCAAGTTCACAATTTGTCTTTTAGATATGCTGAAAAGAATTCGGTATTAAAAAACTTGAATTTCACACTGAAAAAAGGCGAACATTTGTGTGTAATGGGCGAAAGTGGCTGCGGAAAATCTACCTTATTAAAACTCATTTACGGTTTATTAGATGCCAATAAAGGCACTATTTTTTGGGATGAAAAACAAGTTTTAGGTCCCGCTTTTCATCTTGTTCCTGGAATGGATTTTTTTAAATATGTTGGCCAAGATTTTGATTTAATGCCTTATACTTCTGTCGCTGAAAATATTAGTAAATTTCTGTCGCGATTTTATCCTGAAAAAAGTGAAAAACGCACCAATGAATTGCTAGAAGTGATTGAAATGATAGATTTAAAAAACACCAAAGTCAAGAATTTGAGTGGAGGTCAAAAACAACGAGTTGCGATTGCTAGAGCACTTGCTAACGAACCAGAATTGTTGTTGTTAGATGAACCTTTTGGACAAATTGACAATTTCAAAAAAAATAGTTTACGACGAAATTTATTTCAATATTTAAAAGAAAAAAACATTGCTTGTATTTTAGCCACTCATGATAAAAATGACGCGCTTTCTTTTGCAGATTCTTTATTAGTGATTCAAAATCAAGAGATGATAGCATTTCATAATCCTAGAGAAATATTTAAAAATCCTTCAAATAAATACATTGCTGCGTTGTTTGATGATGTAAACGAACTTACTTTCCATAAAAAAAAATCACTTTATTTTCCGCATCAAATAACAAAAGTAGCCAATTCTGAGTTTAAAGCAACTATTTTACATAGTTATTTCAAAGGCAATTTTTGGTTGATTGAAGCTGAATTTGAACATCAAAAAATCTTTTTCAATCACGCATTAGAACTTGAAAAAGGACTTGAAATCAAACTATCTTTTGAATTTTAAGGGTGTTTCCATTAAACAAAAATTGTTCATTTTCTTGTTTTCCTAACAACAATTTTCCAATAGGAGATGAAGTTGAAATTGCATAGAAAACTTCATTATTTAAGATTATTTTTCCAGCAGAAATGCTTAAAAAATAACTGTCTTTTTCAGTAAAAACTATACTTCCTAAATGAATTTTTTTTGATTTTTTTGAGATGTCAATTTTATCTAAAACCGATATCATTTGTTTGATTCCTATCAATTGCTGACTTGTTTTTTCCATTTCCAATTGCAGCATTGCACGTCCAGTTTCGTGTTTATCCCCAGCTGAACTTTTGGTTTCTGATTGCAAATCGTTTTGAAAAGAAAGCAAGATTTCTTGAACCGTTTTGAATCGATTTTCAACAAATTTTTTACACGTTTCTAACAATTCGGTTTTGATATTCATCATTTTATAAGACCACAAATGCCCCAAATTTCCCATGATGAGAAATGGAAATAGAAAGTGCTAATTTTTTGTCTTTTTGATACAAAAACGGAATCCCAAGTTCATTTTTTTGAATTGCATCAGCCTTAGAAAATTTCGCAAGGATTTGTTGTTGAACAAATAGGGTTTGATTTACTTTTTCATTCATCAAAAACATTTCTGATGTGCTGATTTCAACCTCATTTTTTTGCGATACTGTATGAATAAACATTGGAGCAATTTCAGATTTTGAAAAATAACGATGTTGATCTATGGAAACAATTCCTGTGTTTTTGTCAATCATTGTACAAACAAATTTTTTCGGAGCAAAAAATCGCTTTTGAAACTCTTTGGCATAACATTTATAAGCAGCTTCTTTCATACTCCAAAAAAGCCAAACTTGCAAAAAAGGATTTTCTGATGAGAGAATTTCAACGATTTCTGTATCTGCAAATTGTTTTTCTAAAAACCCTTTTCTCTGCCAATTACTTTGACTTTTTGCCAACTGGATATCAATCAAATCATTACCAATCATTTGTTGGTTAATTTGTCTTTAATAATGTCAATTGCCGCTTTTACAGAAAGCATTTTTTCCATAGAAACGTTGTCAATTTCGATGTCAAATTCGTCTTCGATGTCTAAAATAACATCTACCAAATTTGCAGAATTGATTTTCAAATCTTTGACAAAATCGGTGTCTTCAGTTAAATTTGTAAATGCTACTTCATCCTGAATATATGGGTTTACAATTGTTTTTAATTTTGAAATTAGTTCTTCTTTATTCATTTGTTTTTTTATTTTTAGACCTCACAGGTTTATAAAACCTGTGAGGTCATTTATTGTGAAAAATAGTTACTCAATATATTTTTTAAAGATAACACATGCATTTACATCACCAAAACCAAAACTTGCTTTTGCAGCAATATTTATGTCTTTGGAAATCATTTTTGTCAGAATTTTATCTGTTGAAATCATCGATGAAATGGCAGGATGAACATCTTCGCAATTGATATTTGGAAACAAAAACTGGAGTTTAATTTGCAAAACTGTAGCTACACTTTCAATCGCTCCAGAAGCTGCCAAACAGTGACCAATCATAGATTTTAAAGAATTGATATATGGAAAATTAGTGCCATTTCTTTGCAACGCTTTTGCCCAATTTTCAATTTCTAAATCGTCTTTTGAAGTGGCTGTTAAATGTCCATTAATGGCATCAATTTCTTCTGAAGAAATGCCTGCGTCTTTCATGGCATCAATAATACATTTTTCAACAGCACTTGCATTTGGGGCAGTTAATGAACCCCCATTTCTTTGACCTCCAGCATTTATATTTCCTCCTAAAACTTCTGCATAAATAGTTGCTTTCCTATCAAGAGCACTTTCCAAAGACTCCAAAATCAAAGCTCCTGCACCACTTCCTGGAACAAAACCTGCTGCTGAAGCACTCATGGGTCTTGACCCTTTTTCAGGAAAATCATTGTGTTTGTAAGTCATCACTCTCATGGCATCAAATCCACCCCAAGTGTATAAACTACTATCACTTGAACTTCCAACCAGCATTCGTTTTGCTTTACCATTTTGAATGCGTTCAAAACCCATTAACAATGCTTCTGTTCCTGTTGCACATGCAGAAGAATTTGTAGTAACTTGATTTCCAAAGCCTAAAATTCCTCCTAAATACGCAGAAATGCCACTTGACATGGTTTGAACTACTGAAGTACTTCCTAATTTTTTTACTTGATTTTCATCAATTTTATAAATTGCTTCTCGTAATTTTTCAATCCCTGAGTTGCCCGTTCCAAAAATAATTCCTGAATCTGAGTCTAATTCTGATGTTTCATCCACCAAAAATCCTGCGTCTTTCCAAGCGTCAATTGCAGCCATACAACCATACAAAATAGAACTACTTTCAAAACCTCTCAATTGCAAAGGGGTTAAATATGCTGCAATTTTTTCCTCAGAAATTGCTGGAATTCCGCCAATACAACATGAAAATCCTTTGTCTTTTAGTGCTTGATGAAATTGAATTCCTGATGTTCCTGTTTGAATTGCTTTTGTAAAATTTTCCAATCCAACACCATTTGGGGCAACAACTCCTAAACCAGTAATAACGACTCTATTTTTCATTTTTTTTGTTTTCAGACCTCACAGGTTTTTAAAACCTGTGAGGTCTTGTTATTATAAAATAACTATTCCAGCAATGGTTCCTCTACAAACCAATTCGTTTTTCATATTGAACATTTTCACATGGCATTTCAATTTATGAAATCTAAAATAGATTTTTTCTGAGATAACGCTTACTTTTTCTGATGGATACACAGGCAAAAAGAAATCTATTTCACTGGAAGTCAATGCAATTTGAGGTTTTTTATCTGATGACATTTCATTTTTTAATAGATAAATCCCCAAACAAACAACGCCAATTTGTGCCATTGTTTCTGTTAAAATAACGCCTGGCGTAATTGGATTTTCCTTAAAATGTCCTTCATAAAAAAATTCTTTTTCAGTAAATGTATAACTTCCTGTAATGCCATTTTCAGAAATTTCGGTCAATTCATCTACGAATAAAAAAGGTTTTTTGTAAGGTAAAAATTGTATGATTTCTATTGCAGTCATTTTATTGTAAACTTTCTCCACCATCAACCTTGATAATGGTGCCATTAATCCAAGAAGCTTCATTTTTGCATAATAAATACACCACATTTGCAATATCTTCTGGAGTCGTTAATCGTTGAAATGGATTTCTTCTTAACGTGTGATTTTTAATATCATCACTGTTTGAAATCATCTGTAAAGATTGCGTATTTGTAACTCCAGCTTGAATGCAATTGGCTCTAATTCCGAATTTTGCAAAGTCTAATGCAATATTTCTTGTAATTGCTTCCAACGTAACTTTTGCAGCAGAAACAGCTCCATAATCTTGCCACGGTTTTGAATTTCCTTCACTAGTAAAACTGATGATTCTTGCATCTTCTGCAAACATTTTTTGTTGAAAAATTTCTTGAAACCAATCATACAAACTAATTGCCATAGCATTGATGGTGAGTTGAAAATCTTCATTTTGCAAAATGGGCTTATCAGCAGCAATCATCGGTTTTAAATTTCCTTTTGCAATCGAATGCACCAACGTTTTAATTTTTCCATTTTCGCCTAATTTTTGGTTGATTTCAAGAATAATCTGACTTCGTTTTTCAGGATGTAAGGCATCAAAATTAAAGGATAAAAACGCTGATTTATGAGTTCGAATTTCATTAAAATGTGTTTCAATTTCAGGCATTTGTGAGCGTGAATTTCTATGAATCACAAAAATATTCATGCCGTGTTCAGCCAGTTTTTTGGCAGTTGCCAAACCCAAACCACTAGAGCCTCCTAAAATGATTGCCCATTCATTTTTGCCTTGAAAATCTTTCATTTTTTATATTTCATAAAAGACCTACAAGGTTTTAAAAACCTTGTAGGTCTAAATTTTGTCACCATTGTAATAAAATTCGTTGTGCCGAAAATCCAGGACCAAAACTCAACATCAATCCTGTGTCTCCTTTTTTAGGGTTTTGATTCATAAAACGCTCTAAAACATAGAGAACAGTGGCGCTTGACATATTTCCGTATAAACGCAAAACTTCTTTTGTATCATGAATATTTTTACCCAAAACACCAAATAAATCTTCCACAGTTTGCACAATTTTTTTTCCTCCAGGATGAAAAATCAAAAATTCAATATCTTGAATTTTCAACTGATTTTTTTCTAAAAAAGGATGAATAATTGCAGGGAAATGATCCGAAATTTTTTGAGGAACTTCTTTGTCTAAAATCATTTGCAACCCTGAATTTACTAAATTAAAGCCCATCATATGTATGGCATCATAAAAATGATACATAGCTTCGTCCACAATTTCTGGACCTTCATCTTCTTGATAAGAAGATAAAATAACGCTTGCCGCACCATCACCAAAAATAGCGGCACTTACAATATTTGCCATCGAAAAATCATCCAACTGAAAAGTTGCTGTTGGTGCTTCAACCGAAATCACAACGGCTCTTTTATTGGGATTTTCTTTCAGAAAATTCTTAGCATAAATAATCCCTGAAACGCCAGCTGCACAACCCATTTCTGTTACTGGCAAACGCACAATATCTTGTTTTAATTGCAAAGAATTTATCAAATAAGCATCCAATGAAGGAATCATAATTCCTGTGCAACTTACAGTAATTATATAATCAATATCAGCAGGTTGCAGGTTTGCTTTTTGCAAAGATTTTATAAAAGCTTGCTCTCCCAATTTGATAACTTCGCGTTTATAAATGTTGTTTTTATCTTCAAAAGAAGTGGCCGTGAAAACATCTTCAGGACTCATGATTGAAAAACGTTTGTCAACACCTGCGCCTTCGAAAAGTTTGATGACTTTTCGTTGAAATCGTGGTTCTTGATCTTGCATCCAAAGTTCAACAAAAGGAATAATATCTTTTGTTTCTTTTGAATATTGTGGCAATTGTTTTGCTACAGAAGTGATTTTTACTTTCATTTATTTTTTTAAAATCCACAAATACCTGAAAGCCCATTTCCAAGATATTTGAGGTTGTCTATGTAATTGTATACTTATTTTTTCTAAATCTTTTCGTTTAAATCCTCTTAAAACAGACGTTAAACCATCTTCAATAATCATCTTATTTTTGATGAAAATTGACAAAATCATAAATAAATAATATGCCAATTTGTTTCTATGCAAATCGTTTACAACAATTCCTATTTTGGTGTTTTGAAGCGTATTTTTTAAAAATTCAATTAACAAATCTTCTTTAAAATGATGCAAAAATAAGGTTGCTAACACAATATCAAAATGCTGATTTTTGAAATTTTCCGAAAAAATATCTTCTGTTCGAAAACTAATTTCAGGAAAATCAATGGACAATTCTTGTGCATATTTTATGGCTTCAGGATTTGCATCAACACCAATTAATTGGAAGTGAAATTGGGCTTTTCTTCCAAAATTTGCTACATCTCTCAAAATATCTCCATGACCACAACCAATATCAATAATGGTAATTTTATACTCTTTTGTATGATTTTTCAACAAGATTTTCAATCCATTCAAAGTTACTTTATTTCCTCCTAACCAACGATTTATGTTTTCTAATGTATTCAAAGTATCTCTTAACAAATCACCTCCAATAGAAAAATCGTCCATTAATTCTTCTTTGTCAGTTCTAAATTTTGTGTTGATAAAAAAGGACATTAATTTTTTATTGGTTTTCCATGAGTTTGTCTGATAATAGTAGGCAATAAAAAAGGAAGTTTCCTCAAAATTTGCAGTAAAAAGTTAGCAATTTCATCTTGTCTAAATAACATTGCAATAAAATGACCTGCTTTTAATCGCCATTTGAATTGATGATTCCATTTTGAAATATACTCGTTTTTAAGCGCATTTCTTGTCAAAATTTTCCCTTCTAAGTAATTTAGAATGAGTTTAGATGCAATTTGCGCTGATTGAATTGCCATACTCATGCCATTTCCACACAAAGGGTGAATCATTCCTGCTGCATCACCACACATAATGATGTGATTTTCGACTAATGTTTTTGATTCAAATGAAATTTGACTGATGGTTAATGGCTCATCAAAAAGTGATTTTGAGTTTTCGAATATTTCTTTTAGACACCTATTTTTAAACACAACATTTTCCTGAAAATACTCAATATTTTTATGTTTTTTAAAAGATGACAAATTAGTGATATAACACAAATTAATCTCATTATTTTCTACTTTTGAAACGCCACAATAACCGCCTTTAAAATTATGAAGCGCCACTAAATCATTAGGAAAATTCCCTTTTACATGAATTTTTACTCCCAAATAAGGGGATTTTTTTTGGATAAAATCACGTTGCATAGCAACATCTAAATATGAACGTTTGCCAAAAGCACCAATCACAATTTTTGAAGTAAGGTGTTGATTTTTTTTGGTTTCCACTTCAAATATATCATTTATAAACTGAATGTTAGTGACTAAATCTTGCATTATAATCACTCCATTTTGAATGGCTTTTTGAAGCAATTCAAAATCTAATTTGTAACGCGAAATTCCAAATCCGCCCAAAGGTAATTCTGCAGAAATAAATTGATTATTCTTGGTTGACAACTGAAATTTATCAATTTTTACGGCACCAAAGTCAAAAGGGTTGAATTCTAAAAAAGCCAAATAAGGCAACACTTCATTTGAAATATATTCGCCACAAACTTTGTGTTTTGGAAACTCATTTTTTTCAATCAGCAACACTTTTTTATTGAATTTAGACAAATGAATGGCATTGCACAAACCAGCCAAACCACCACCAACAATAATGACATCGAAATGTGTGTTTTGTGTTTTCATTTTTTTATCAATTCTGCCAATTCTTTACCCACCAAACTTCCAATAGCAACTCCCATTCCACCCAAACGAACTCCACAAAAAACGTGATTTGAAACCTGTTTTACAATGGTTTTTTTCTGCCCAGACAAATTTCTAGAGCCTAAACCCATAATTCCACTCCATCTGTGTTCAATTTCAAAAGGAATCGTTGGTAAAATAATTTCTTGAAGCATTTTTTCTAATTCATTTTGAATGATGGAAGTTTGTCCAAATTCCGAAGTTTGTTCGGTAGTAAAATCGAGATTTCTACCACCTCCAAATAAAATCCGATCATCAATATTTCTAAAATAAAAATACCCTTTATCCAAATGAAAAGTTCCTTTGATATGCAAGTTTTTAATCGGTTTCGTAATCAACACTTGTGCTCTTGCAGGTTGCACATTTTCATTGATGAATTGATTGGCAAAACCATTGGTTGCAATGAATAATTTTTTAGTGTAAAAGTCTAATATGTTGGTTTTTACGTGTATTTTAGTCTCTTTTTCTACAAATGATTCTACAGCAATACTATTGATAATTTTGATGCCTTTTTGCTGTACTTTTTGCAACAACTTTGCAGCCATTTTTCCAGTGTCAATTTGACCTTCGAAATTATTGACAATATACTTTGGAACCACTTTTTGGAAAGAAAATTGGTTGTCAGAAATTGTAAAAATAGCCGAATTAAAAATAGGATGCAATAATTGATTAATTGCTTCTTTTTGTTGCAAACATTCTTCAAAAATTTCTTTTTCTTTGAACAATTCAAAACCTTTATTTGGCTGAAAATCGATGTTTTTATCCCCCAAATTTGAACGTAATAATTGCAATCCTTCCCAACGTTTTTTAATCAATTTAAAAACCTCTTCTTCAGTGTGAGATTGCAAATCATCTAAAATTTCGGACAAACTTCCAAAACAAGCAAATCCTGCATTTTTAGTACTTGCCCCTTGAGGTAGCATGCCTTTTTCTAAAACAATTATTGTAGCTTTTGGATGGATTTTTTTCAATTGCAAGGCACAATTTAAGCCCACAATTCCACTACCAACAATCGCAAAATCGATTTTGGAAAACCATTCTTTTAACTCCCAATAGCTTAAATTCATCTACGATTTATAATATTAGAAATTTACTAATTCTTTTGTTAATTAAAAATTATTCCTTCAATTTGTTTGTTTTTAACTTATTATACCTAAAGGGTTTTGAAACCTTGCAGGAGGTTTAAAAATCAAATTTTAATTGAACTAAAATCGGTGTTTTTTTTTCTGTATTTAAATTTGCAAATGAAATCCCTAACAAACGAACTGAATTTTTCAATTTTTCTTGATACAACAATTCTTTCACAATTGGAAAAAATTCTTTTTTTTGTTGGATAAACTCATCAATGGTTTTACTTCTGGTTTGCAATGTAAAATCAGAATATTTGATTTTTAGTGTCACTGTTTTTCCTTTAGTATCAATTTTTTTTAACCTTTTTTCCAATTCATCAGCAATTTTTTCTAGCTTTTGAATCATAAAAATTTCCGAAGAAATGTTTTCAAAAAAAGTGGTTTCTGCACCTACTGATTTTCGAATTCTATCCGGTTTTACCACACTATTATGAATACCTCGAACAATACTGTAATAATGTGCTCCAGATTTTCCAAACAAATTTGCCAATTCTTCCAAGGATTTTTGTTTTAAGTCATTGCCCGTAAAAATCCCTAAATTATACATTTTTGACGCGGTAACTTTGCCAACTCCATAAAATTGATTGATGGGCAAATTGTCCAAAAAAGAGATTACTTCTTCAGGATTGATGGTTTTTTGTCCGTTAGGTTTGTTAATATCCGAAGCAACTTTTGCAATGAATTTATTGATAGAAATTCCTGCAGAGGCTGTCAAATTCAATTCGTTAAAAATGCGATTTCTGATTTCTTGCGCAATCAAACTTGCTGACGGATTTCCAACTTTATTTTCGGTTACATCCAAATAAGCTTCGTCTAAAGAAAGTGGCTCTACCAAATCTGTATAATCATAAAAAATTTCTCTAATTTGATGAGAAATCTCTTTATATCTCGAAAAATTCGGCTTTACAAAAATTAAATCAGGACATTTTTGTTTCGCTAAAATGCCACTCATGGCAGATTTAACCCCAAATTTTCGCGCTTCATAACTTGCTGCAGCAACAACTCCTCTTGCTTGGCTCCCGCCAACAGCAATTGGTTTTCCTTTCAATTCAGGATTGTCTAATTGTTCTACAGATGCAAAAAACGCATCCATATCTACATGAATTATTTTACGAAAAGGAGGTCGCAATTCCATGTTTCTAAAGTACGGAAATCCTCAGAGTTTTTTTCAGTATTTTAAAAATTCTATACATTTTTCAATCACTTCGTGAAACTCTTTTGAAGCTGATTTTTCTTGCCATGGATGAAACACATTAAACACATGATTTGCGTTTTTAATAATAGTAAACGTTGCGTTTGGATTCCATTTATAAAGGTTTTTTGCTTCTTCAACAGAAACAGTATTGTCCTGATCTCCATGAATAATCAAATGCGGGATTTGAATATTTTTAGTCGCATTTTGAATATTTAAACGATTTCTATTTTTTTCAAAATCTTCAAAAAATTGGAAAAAATGAGGCATTTCTTGATGAGTTCGGCCATTTATGACATAATAAACACCTTTTTCTTTCCATTTTTGTAAATCATCTCCTTTTGGAATTCTACTTTCAAAATCACAAACTCCTGCCAATGTAATTACTTTTTGAACCCTTGAATCCTCATTGGATTTTAAAAGAACAACTCCTCCAGCTCTACTGTGACCAATCAAAGAAATTTCATCAGTCTTTGCTTCATTTTTAAATTTTTGATTTGTAGAAATCCAATCTATAACCGCTTCTAAATCATCCAATTCTTTGGAATAATTGTTATTTCCAAAGGCTTCTAAATCAGGAAAATCAATTGGGCTTTGAACAGTTCCTCCATTGTGAGAAAAATTAAACTTCACCAAGAAAAAGTCTGAATTTGCAAAAGTTTCCGCCATTAAATTCCAGGCCCCCCAATCTTTAAAGCCTTTGTATCCATGACAAAAAATAACGATTGGTTTTAGTTGGCTGTTTTCATTAAAAAAAACATCAACCAAGATTGGTTTTTCACAGCTTCCAGTAATAATTTGATTTTTGATAATGCGCATGATATAAAAATAGAAAAAGCACACCAAAATTGCTGTGCTTTCCTTATTTAAATTGAAAATTATTTTTTTATGTAACTCCTTGCGCCAACATGGCGTCTGCAACTTTCACAAAACCTGCAATATTTGCACCTCTAACATAATCCATTGATCCATCTTCATTTTGACCATATTGCACGCAAGAATTATGGATATTTTCCATAATTTCTTTCAATCTTTCGTCCACTTCTTTTCGAGACCAACTTAACCTTAATGAATTTTGACTCATTTCCAATCCAGAAGTAGCAACTCCACCTGCATTTGATGCTTTTCCTGGGGCAAATAAAATTTTTGCATGTTGAAATTCGTGTATTGCTTCAGGAGTTGAAGGCATATTTGCACCTTCAGAAACACACATACATCCGTTTTTAATCAGTTGTTTTGCTTCATCACCATTTAATTCGTTTTGAGTAGCACATGGCAAAGCAATATCACAAATTACCGACCAAGGTCTTTGATCTGTAACAAATTTTGCCGAAGGATATTTTTCTAAAAATTCGTTAATTCTTCCACGTTTTACATTTTTAATATGCATCACGTGTTGTAGCTGCTCTGTAGTAAAACCATTTTCTAAATGAATATAACCAGTTGAATCAGAAAGGGTTAAAACTTTTGCACCTAACTCAATTGCTTTTTCTGCTGCATATTGAGCCACATTTCCTGAACCAGAAATCACTACTTTTTTACCAGAGAAAGATTCGTTTTTACGCTGCAACATATTTTGAGCAAAATACACTGTTCCATAACCTGTTGCTTCTGGTCTGATTAGAGAACCTCCCCAAGATTGCCCTTTCCCAGTTAAAACCCCTGTAAATTCGTTGTTTAATTTTTTATACATTCCAAACATAAAACCAATTTCTCTTGCGCCAACTCCAATATCTCCTGCAGGAACATCCGTATTTGGACCAATGTGTCTGAATAACTCTGTCATAAATGCATGACAAAAACGCATAATTTCATTATCTGATTTTCCCTTTGGATCAAAATCAGAACCTCCTTTTCCACCACCCATTGGTAATGTGGTCAAGGAATTTTTAAATACTTGTTCAAAAGCTAAAAATTTTAAAATACTTGCATTTACTGTTGGGTGAAAACGCAAACCTCCTTTATAAGGCCCAATTGCAGAATTCATTTGAACTCTATATCCTCTATTTACTTGAATTTCACCACTATCATCTACCCAAGAAACTCTGAAAGAAATTAATCTTTCTGGCTCTACCATTCTTAATAAAATATTTTTTCCATTATATATTTCGTGTTGAATGATATAAGGTATTACAGTTTCTGCAACTTCTCTTACAGCTTGTAAAAATTCAGGTTCATGTCCGTTACGTTTTTCAACCAACTTTATGAAGCCATCTATTTTGGATTTGATAGTTTCTTCCATGTTTTTTTATGAGATTACTAAAAATTTAACGCCGCAAAGATAGCTATTTTTCAATATCGTAAAATTAAAAAATTGTGAATATTTTCGTTTTAACCCCTATTTTCAATCGATTTCGTTCTGTGAATTAGAAAGCTAAAAAAATCTTCCGAAAAACTCTTTAAAATACTGTAAATTTACAATCTAATTTTCGTACAAAATGTTAGACAAAGTAAAAGAATTGATTTTTGACGTTAGCCATTTTAACCCCTCAACAAAAGAGGAATTAGAAACTTTCAGAATTAAATATTTAGGAAATAAAGGATTATTAAAAGGCTTATTTGCAGAATTTAAAAATGTAGATGCTGACTTACGTAAAGATTTTGGGCAAGCATTGAATACATTGAAAAAAACTGCTGAAGAAAAAGTGGCTGAATTGAACGAAATTCTTGAAAATTCGATTGAAGAAAAATCAATTTACGGCGATTTAACAAGACCTGCAGAACCTATTGAATTGGGATCACGTCATCCAATATCTATCGTTAAAAATCAAATTATTGAAGTTTTTAACAGAATTGGTTTTACAGTTTCTGAAGGGCCAGAAATTGAGGATGATTGGCACAATTTTACCGCTTTGAATTTGCCAGAATATCATCCTGCAAGAGACATGCAAGATACTTTTTTTATAGAACAATCTGGAGGGAAATTCGAGTCAGATCTATTATTGCGAACTCATACGTCTTCAGTACAAGTGCGTTATATGGAAAAAAATCAGCCACCAATTAGAACCATTTCTCCTGGAAGAGTTTTTAGAAATGAAGATATTTCTGCAAGAGCACATTGTATTTTTCATCAAGTGGAAGGGTTGTATATTGACACTAATGTTTCGTTTGCTGATTTGAAACAAACACTTTTATACTTCACAAAAGAGATGTTTGGAAAATCAAAAATACGTTTGAGACCTTCTTATTTTCCGTTTACAGAACCAAGTGCAGAAGTGGATATTTATTGGGGATTAGAAACTGAAATTGACTACAGAATCACCAAAGGAACTGGTTGGTTAGAAATTATGGGTTGTGGAATGGTGGATCCTAATGTGTTGAAAAATTGCAATATAGACTCCACAAAATACTCTGGTTACGCTTTTGGAATGGGTATAGAACGCATTGCCATGTTGTTATATCAAATTCCTGATATCAGAATGTTTTATGAAAATGACAAACGTTTTTTAGAGCAGTTTAAATCAATAATCTAAATACCCATCCTAACCTTCCCAAAGAGAAGGAACTCGCAACGTTGTAAAAACTTGCTAAAATTTATTTAGAAAATTAGGTCAAAAAATTAACTCAAAAATTTAATTAATATTTCTTCCCTGGGGGAAAGAGGCTATGAAAAAAGACATTCACATTCCTGAAGTTTCTGATGTAGTCATTGCCGTTGTTTTTGAATACAATGATATGTACAAAACCGATGATTGGAACGCTTACATTATCAATAAAAAATCAGTTGATTTAGAATTGGTAGTGATTGTTTCACAGGGATTTTCTGAGGCAAAAACCACTTCTTTGTTTCGAAAAAAATTAGACGTTTTGCCAGCAAATTCTTTTGGAAAAATAGAACTGATGCAGCCAGAATTATTCAAACTAAATAATCGTTTTCAAGTAAGTTTTTTCGAAGGAAATAACTTGTTTGAAAAAACATTTCTATTAAAAGAAAATACTATTAAAGAAAGCGCATTAAGAATGATTCCTGAATTGAGAAAACGGGGGATTTTAGCGAATTAAATCATCCAAAAAAGCCAATAATCAGATATAAAACTGTTGAAATTACTCCAGCAACTAACGCATAAGGCAATTGTGTTTTCACATGATCAATATGATCACTAGCTGAAGCCATTGAGGAGATAATAGAAGTATCTGAAATTGGTGAAGAATGATCTCCAAAAATTCCTCCTCCTAAAGTAGCTGCAACAACAATAGCAACATCTGCACCATGAATAGTTGCCATCGGAATTGAAATTGCCAACATAATGGCAAAAGTTCCCCAAGAAGTTCCTGTAGAAAATGCAATAAACGAACTAATTACAAAAACTACTGCTGGCAACAATTCAACTGACAGCCAACTTTTAGTAATATTCGCAACGTACATTCCCGTTTCCAATTCTTTGCAAGCGTCTCCAATTGCAAACGCTAATAACATCAATAAAGCCAATGGCATTAATTCACTAATTCCTCTGAGAGTTAAGGTTATTGCTTCTTTTGGATTTAAAATCCCTTGGATAAAATACATCAAAATTGCCACTAAAATTGCGGTAATAACCGCATATAAAACGGAGGAAGAACCTGATCCTTCTCCAATGGCTTGTGACACATGATTTAAGAAAGAAGTGGATTCTTTTACGGCATTCCAACCTGTAAAAATTAGATTGATGGGCATCATTAAAACCATCACCAAAAGTGGCACAACCATATTATACGCTTTTGCCTCTATTCCTTCTTTTGGCGGAAATGATGTCACCTCATCAGAAACCATTGGCGTGGAATTTTCATTTAGTAAAGCTCCTGTTTCCAGCGTTCTTTTCTCGGCTTTTTTCATCAATCCAATATCTTTTTTGGATAAAATCACCACAAAAACAATCACAATCGCTAATAATGGGTAAAAATTATATTTGATAGATGACATCATCACAGGAAATGGTTTGTCAATTCCTTGTGTCAACAACAATCCCATAATAAAGGCACCCCAAGCATTGAAGGGAATCAGAATTGATGAAGGTGCAGAACTTGAATCGGCAATGTAAGCGAGTTTCTCTCTCGGAATTTTTAATCGATCAAAAATTGGACGATACAATGTTCCTACAGTTAAGGAACTGATACTGGTTTCAACAAACAATAAAATTCCTGTAAACATCGCCAAAATCTGAACCATAATTCTCGCAAATCCTGATTTTTTTGCTTCTAATGTTACTAATTTCTTATTCAAATAATTGACAAATCCTTCTACTCCTTTTGAATATTGAATGAAAATTAACAAAGCACCCACCAAAGCACTAAACATGATTGTTTTGGTATTTCCTTTCGATTGAAACACATCAACCATGGCTTCAATCATGGCTATTGTACCATCAAGTGGATTCCAACCTTTGATAATCAACCACGAAAACCAAATTCCAAATAGTAAAGCAATATACACTTGCTTAGTTCTTAAAGCCAAAATAATAGCAACAACAGGAGGTATTACTGACAGAAATCCATAATCCATAGAGATAACTTTAATTTTTCGAAAGGTACTAATTTATCCATATTATTTCGGGTAATTTTGTAAATTGCTATTTGTATTTGCAGTTTTATGGCACAAAAATATATACTTGCTTTAGACCAAGGAACCACAAGTTCACGTTCGGTTTTGGTGGACGAAAAAGGGAAGATTGTTGCGATTGCTCAAGAGGAATTTGAACAAATTTATCCAGCATCTGGTTGGGTGGAGCATGACCCTTTTGTGATTTTAGAAACGCAACTTTCAACCTTACAAAAAGTAATAGAAATAGCAAATATTACTGCGGATGAAATTGTTGGAATTGGCATCACTAATCAACGAGAAACTACTGTTATTTGGGATAAAAATTCGGGAAAACCCATTTATAATGCCATTGTTTGGCAAGACAAAAGGACTGCTGAAATTTGTGAAGATTTAAAGAAAAGAGGCTTAGAAAACCACGTAAAACAAACCACAGGCTTGGTCATTGACGCCTATTTTTCTGCCACTAAAATTCATTGGATTTTAGAAAATGTGCCCAATGCAACATCAGAGGCTGCCAAAGGAAATTTACTTTTTGGAACTATTGATTCGTGGATTTTATGGAATTTGACCGATAAAAAAGTGCATGCAACCGATTATAGCAATGCTTCAAGAACAATGTTGTTTGATATCAAAAAATTGTGTTGGGACGATACGCTTTTAAAAGCATTGAATATTGATCAAAAAATACTTCCAGAAGTAAAGCCTTCTTCTTTTCATTTTGGGGATTTCATACTTAATGGAACAAAAATTCCAATTGCAGGAATTGCCGGAGATCAACAAGCCGCCTTGTTTGGACAAGCGTGTTTCAAAAAAGGGAATGCCAAAAATACGTATGGAACTGGCTGTTTTTTATTGATGAATACTGGAAAAAAACCACAGTTTTCAAAAAATGGCTTGTTGACAACGATTGCTTGGGGAATCAATAATAAAGTATATTATGCTTTAGAAGGTAGCGTTTTTGTTGCTGGAGCAGCCATTCAATGGTTGAGAGATGGCTTAGAAATCATAAAATCTGCTGAAGAAAGTGAGTTTTTCGCACAAAATGTAGGTGATGAAAATCCTGTGATTGTAGTGCCTGCATTTGCAGGTTTAGGCGCTCCTTATTGGGACATGTATGCAAGAGGTGCTATTTTTGGTTTGACAAGAGATACAGGAAAAAATCATTTGATCAAAGCCACTTTGCAATCTTTGGCGTATCAAACAAAAGATGTATTGATTGCCATGCAAGAAGATGGGGGAATCCCACTAAAAGCATTGAAAGTTGATGGTGGAGCAAGTGCCAATAATTTGCTGATGCAGTTTCAAGCCGATATTTTAAATACGGTTGTTGAGCGTCCAAAAATTACAGAGACAACTATTATGGGAGCTGCCTATTTAGCCGGAATTTGTGTGGGTTTGTGGCAACAAAATGAGTTGACAATTCATCGTGAAATTGATGTTGAATTCATCCCAAAATTCACTTCAGAAAAAAGAGAACATTTGTATAAAAATTGGTTAAAAGCGATTGAAAGAACTAAAAATTGGATTGATTAATTGACCGAAAAATCTATAAAAGCTATGAAAAACTTCTCATTTTTCGAGAGAAATCAACTCATTTCTGATTTCAAAAACACGGAATTTGATGTCTTGATCATTGGTGGAGGCATTACTGGAGCTGGAATTGCGTTAGATGCAGCTTCGCGCGG
>DDMS01000066.1:21085-27170 GCA_002340765.1 Flavobacteriaceae bacterium UBA2540
ATTCATGGTGGTTTGCGCTATTTGAGACAATTCGATTTTTGGTTGGTGAAAGAAGTAGGCACAGAACGCGCTATTGTGCACAAATTAGCGCCACATTTGGTGGTTCCTGAAAAGATGATTTTGCCTTTAATTGAAGGGGGCACTTATGGTTCTTGGTTGACTTCTGTTGGTCTAAAAGTGTATGATATTTTGGCATCCGTAGAAGGTGAAGACAAACGCAAAATGCTATCTAAAAAAGAAGCTTTAGAAAAAGAACCATTGTTGCCAGAAAGTATTTTAAATGGCGCGGGTTTTTATGCAGAATATAGAACTGATGATGCGCGTTTAACGATTGAAATTATAAAAACGGCTTTCAATTATAAAGCAAAAATGCTAAATTATATAGCAGCAAACGATTTTATTTATGAAGAAAATAGGGTTGTGGGCTCAAAAGTTTTGGATGTTATTTCAGGAGAATATTTTCAGATAAAATCTAAATATGTTGTCAATGCTGCAGGGCCTTGGGTGGATGAATTGCGTCAGATAAATCATTCGAAAATTGGCAAACGTTTACACCTTACAAAAGGTGTTCATTTGGTGGTTCTTTTCGAAAAATTACCGGTAAAACAAGCTGTTTATTTTGACATTCCTGATGGAAGAATGATGTTCGCCATTCCAAGAGGAAAAGTGACCTATTTTGGGACTACAGATACCAATTATCAAGAAAATAAAGACGCTGTAAACACAAGCATTGTTGACGCAACTTATTTAATATCAGCTGTTAACAACATGTTTCCTAAGATACATATTACTTTAGATGATATTCAATCTTCTTGGGCAGGTTTGCGACCTTTGATTCATGAAGAAGGAAAATCTACCTCAGAATTGTCAAGAAAAGATGAAATTTTTGTGTCTGAAACTGAGCTTATTTCAATTGCAGGCGGAAAATTAACTGGATATCGAAAAATGGCGGAACGAGTTGTTGATTTGGTTGCCAAAAAATATGAAAAGCGTTTTGATAAAAAATTCGATGCTATAAAAACAGAAAAAATCACACTTTGTGGAGAAACTTTCAAAAATATAGAGGAAGTAAAAAGCTATACAGATGCCATTTATAATCGAATCAATGAAGTTGATTTTTCTCAAAAAGATGCTGAATATTTAGTGCACAATTATGGAAAACAAACGGACGTTATTTTGAAAAAATTCGATGAATTCATGGATGAAAATCAGGAAGAAAAATTGATAAAAGCAGAAGTTTGGTTTGCCATCAATTATGAAATGGATTGCAATCCAACAGATTTTTTTATGAGAAGAACAGGAAGATTATTTTTTGATATGCCTAGTGTAATTTTGTATAAAAATCTTGTTGTCCAACTTTTTAAAGAACAGTTTCTTTGGGATGAAAAAACCACTGAAATGCATGAATCTGAATTGGAAAATCAAATAAAATTGGCAACAAATTTTTTTTAAACCTTTTCTCTCAATAGACTTTTATAGGTTTTTCTGAGTTTTGTTGGATGCACTCCAAATTTGTATTTTAAGAAAACATAGCCATTAATTAAATTCACTTTTAGCCAAGAATTTTGATCGTATTTTCGGGCACTAACTGTGGCTTTTGATTGGATAATTGTGTAGGGAATTTTCATTGTACGCACGTTGTCAATCATTTCAAAATCTTCCATAATACAATATTCTTCATTATATCCATTGAGCTTTTCGAAAATTTCTTTGGTAAAAAATTGACATTGATCTCCACCACCAGCAAAAATTCCATCGTTTTTAGTAAATGAACTATTCAGGTTTAATAATGGTGTTTCTCTATCAAACTTATAGGCAAAAAACCCGACTTTAAATCCTGCTTTAACCACATTCACGATTTGACTATAAAAATCGTTTGGCAAAGAAACATCTGCATGTAAAAAGAGAAAAATTTCACCTGTTGCGTGTTTTGTACCAAAATTCATTTGTGTAGCTCTTCCTTTTTTGGGACTGCTTATAAAACGTATATTTGAAAAAATTTCGCAAACTTTTGGAGTTTCGTCAAAAGTTTCTGGCGAATTGGAGACAATAATTTCTAAAGGAATTTTGTTAGCTTGCTTACATAAAAACGACAATCTTTTTGCAAGGTTTTCTTGCTCATTATAAACAGGAATAATTACTGAGATTTTCATGCTTAAACTTACAAAATTATATATGAAACAGCTTTTAATTTTTACATTTTTTTTATTCTCAGAAATTTTTTTTTCACAGGAAAAAATAAACTATCAACTAGTATCTCAACAATTATTGCAACAAATTATAGATGGAAGCTTCTATGAAAATGAGGTTAAAATTTTATCAAAAAGCACTTTAGATGAATTGACAAATCAACTAAAAAAAGATGATGAAAAAATTGCTTTTTGGGTAAATATTTACAATGCTTTTATTCAAATTTCACTGTATGAAAATCCCAAATTGTATGAAAATAAAGCCGCTTTTTTCAGTGAAAAGCGCATCAAAATTGGAGGAGAAACTCTCTCTTTTGATGATATTGAGCATGGAATTCTCAGAAAATCAAAAATAAAAATTAGTTGGGGGTATTTGAGAAAATGGTTTCGACCAAAATGGGAACGCAAATTGCGTGTTGACAATGTAGATTGGCGCATCCATTTTGCATTGAATTGCGGTGCAAAAAGTTGTCCTCCTGTTGCCATTTATGATGTTGAAAATTTAGACAATCAACTAGATTTTATGACAAAAGCATATTTAGAAGAGCAAACTTCGTATGATTCCGTTTCAAAAACAGCTTCAACATCGGTTTTAATGTCTTGGTTTAGAGGTGATTTCGGAGGAAAAAATGGTGCTAAAAAAATTCTTTTTACGTATAAAATTACACCTGAAAAACCCAAACGTTTGGACTATAAAACATATGATTGGGCGCTTTTATTAGGAAATTTTAGAACAATTCCGAACTAATTTATTCTGCATTTTCGTGTTCTTCAATATCTTTTGTTAAATCTAAATCGCGCAAAGTTGGATTTACAATGGCAGTTGCGCCTACTGTCAATAAAGTCATGGTTCCACCAAAAACAACAGCAGCAATAGGACCCATAATTTTTGCAGCCAAACCACTTTCAAAAGCACCCAATTCGTTAGAAGAACCAACAAACATTGAGTTTACGGATGAAACTCGTCCTCGCATTTCATCAGGAGTTTTGATTTGTAAAATTGTTTGACGAATGATCATCGAAATTCCATCTGCAGCTCCACTTATGAATAAGGCTAAAATACTCACCCAAAAAATGGAAGACAATCCAAAAGCAATGATACTCAATCCAAAAATAAAAACAGCAACTAACAATTTTTTTCCTGTGTTTTTATTGATAGGAATATAGGTTGTGATAAACATTGTTACAATGCTTCCCAATGAAATTGAGGCATTTAGAATTCCAAAACCTTCGCTCCCAACTTTCAAAATATCTTGTGCAAAAACGGATAAAATCGCCACAGTTCCTCCAAATAAAACAGCAATCATATCTAACGTTAAAGCCCCTAAAATTGATTTGTTTTGAAATACGAATGTTACTCCAGCTTTCAAACTTTCTCTGATTGGTTCTCCAATTTTGGTATTTAAAATAGGTTTCTTTTTTATGAAAAAAACAACAATGAAGGATAAAATAACTAGTACAAAAACCAACAATAATGTGTTTGCAACTCCCATCAAACTTATTGAAAATCCTCCAAATAATGCTCCAGATACTGATGCTGTTTTCCATGTGCTTGTACTCCAAGTTGCAGCATTGTGATAGATTTTTTTGGGAACAATCAATGCTACCAAAGAGAAAATTGTAGGGCCAAAAAAAGAACGTAAAAATCCACCAAAAAAAACCAATCCGTAAATGCCATATAATATTTTATTTGTTGACCAACTTTCTAAAATGCTGTCAGTTGTTAAAAAATACAAGCCTAAACTGATGAGTGAAAAAGTGGCAATGCAGAGCGCTAATAAATTTCGTTTTTCTTTTTGATCGACAATATGTCCTGCAAAAAGCGCCATTGAAAAAGCTGGAATTATTTCCATCAAACCAATAATTCCAAGTGATAGCGGATCTTTTGTAATGCTATATACTTGCCATTCAATCACGATAAACTGCATTGACCAACCAAAAACAAGTAAAAAACGCATCAGTAAAAAAATGTTGAATTCTTTTATTTTCAATGCTGCATAGGGTTTTGTTTTTGCCATAAATTAGCTCAATTTCATATCCATTAAAATCGCAAAAGTTTGGTTGATGTCTTTTTCTTTGACCACAATCGTCATTTCATTGGTCGTAGAAATAATTTCTTGCAATGGAATATCTGCCCAAGCCAATTGTTTCAAAATAAAGTAATAAATGCCAGATTGTTCTTGATTGTCTTTGGGTAATTTGATGGTAATTGATGCCAATTCTAGCATGCTTTTCAACAACGTTTCCTTCTCAAAAATTTCTTCTACAAAAAATCTTAAGTTTTTACTTGTTACAATATTAGTTTCAAAAATTCCTTGAGAAACAGTTAGAAAATAATCAGCACTTTCTGAAGATTTGTTTAAAATTCTTGAAATTTCTTTCAATAATGAAGAAGTGTTTTTGAATGTAAAATCGCATAAATCTGAACGAACAATCACATCGCCTAAATCCAACGCCAATTTTTTGATATTTTTTCTGATACGCAGTTCACTTGCAGGAGAAAGTCTGTTGATTGCCATCATTACTGCCCCAACTTTTACATCTTTTTTGAGCGCTGCAGAAACTTCTGGTAAAATAATTCTTGCTAATGAAGAAACGTTGATCAGTTTCTCATTCAAAGCTTCTTCTATAAAAGGTGTTTTTCTGATAGTACCCTCAACTACTTCTTGTATTGTTTTCATTCCAAAAGTTTAAATTTAAATTTAAATGTTCAAAATTAAACAATTAATCCAACTTATCTGCCAGCTTTTTAAATTCTTTTTTAGGGCTTTTATTTTCATACAAAATCGAATAAACAGCATCAATTATTGGTGTTTTTGTTCTATTTTCCTGTTTGATTTTATACGCACTTTTTGCAGCATAAAAACCCTCAGCAATCATACTCATTTCCATTTGAGCAGATTTTACAGTGTATCCTTTTCCAATCATGTTCCCAAATTGACGATTTCTACTAAACATAGAATATCCTGTTACCAACAAATCGCCCAAATAAGCTGAATTATTAATATTTCGTTTCATTTTATGCACTTTTCTTATAAAACGTTTCATTTCGCGAATAGCATTGCTCATTAAAACAGATTGAAAATTATCTCCATAACCCAAACCATGCGCAATTCCCACAGCAACTGCATAAATATTTTTTAAAACTGCTGCGTATTCAGTACCAATAATATCATCAGAGGTTTTTGCATTGATATACCAACTTTCCAAAGATTTTGCCATTTTTTTGGCTTTATCTTCATCTTGACAAGCAATCGTTAAATAAGACAAACGTTCCATTGCAACTTCTTCAGCATGACAAGGACCTGTAATTACTCCAATATTTTCAAGTGGAATATTGTGTTCTTTGTTGAAATGTTCGCCAACAATCAAACCTGTTTCCGGAACAATCCCTTTGATGGCAGAAAATATAATTTTATCTTCAAGTGAAATAGACAGTTTACTCAATTCACTCATCAAAAAAGCAGAAGGAATAGCAAAAATAAGCACGCCATATTTTGCGACCATATAATTGATGTCAGAGGATAAATCCAAGCGAGTTGCATCTAATTCTGCTGAACTTAAATACTTTGGATTGTGATCATTTTCTTTAATATGCTCAATGGTTTGCACATCTCGCATGTACCAACCAACTGTTTCCAAATTTTCTGACAACATTTTTACAATAGCTGTTGCCCAACTTCCACCTCCAAAAACAGCAATCTTTTGTTGTTCGTTCATAAAAATAATATTGAACATCAAAAGTAAGAAAACTATTAAGTTTTTATTAATAGTTGCTTCATTTATTATATTTTTATAAAATAAACAAAAAGATGAAAAAAATATTTTATATTACCCGTTGGGTGTAATTAAATTATTTGTATTTTGATATTATTTATTGGTCTCTCAAAAATAAA
>DDMS01000061.1:0-42360 GCA_002340765.1 Flavobacteriaceae bacterium UBA2540
TATAATATATATATATTTGTTTTCTTAAAAATCATTTATGTTTAGTCAATCTGAAGAAAATTATTTAAAAGCAATTTTTCATTTAACATCTGCTGAAAAAAGTGGCATTACTACCAATGAAATTGCTGAAAAGTTAGCAACTAAACCATCTTCTGTTACTGATATGATTCAAAAATTATCAGATAAAAAAGTCGTGATTTATAAAAAGTATTACGGGGTTGAGTTAACTGATTCAGGGAGAAAAATTGCGGCAAATATTGTTAGAAAACATCGTTTGTGGGAAGTTTTTTTAGTCGAAAAACTACATTTTCCTTGGGATGAAGTTCATGATATTGCTGAACAATTGGAGCATATTCAATCACTAAAACTTATCCGACAATTAGACCAGTTTTTAGGTTTTCCAACGCAAGATCCTCATGGAGATCCCATTCCTGATAAAAATGGAAATTTAAAAAGCATCGAAAAATGTTTGTTGTCAACTTTAGAAAAAAATGAATCAGGAATTTGTGTTGGCGTAGATGATTCTTCATCAGAATTTTTAAAATTTTTAGACAAAAAAGGCATTACACTTGGCAAGCAAATCATAGTTTTAGATAAAGAAGATTTTGACGATTCATTGTTGATAGAAATTGAAAATCAAAAAATACCTATCTCCAAAAAAATAGCAAATAATTTATACATTCAAAAATCATGAGCACATTTGATCAAATAGTTTCTTTTGCAAAAGAAAATCCCATTTGGGCAGCTTTTTATGCATCGCTTTTTACTTGGGGATTAACAGCTGCAGGTGCAGCTTTAGTGTTTTTTTTTAAAAAATTAAACAGAGCAGTTTTAGACGGAATGTTAGGTTTTACTGGTGGTGTCATGGTGGCAGCAAGTTTTTGGAGTTTGTTAGCACCAGCCATTGAAAATAGTCCTGGAGAAGGTTTTGTGAAAGTTTTACCATCTGCAATTGGTTTTTTAATTGGTGCGTTAGCTCTTTTTGGAATGGATAAATTGTTGCCACATTTACATATCAATTTTAAAGATCATGAAGTAGAAGGAGTGAAAACAAACTTTCAAAAAACTACTTTATTGGTTTTGGCAATTACTTTACACAATATTCCTGAGGGTTTGGCTGTTGGAGTATTATTTGGAGCAGCGTCAACTTTGGTTGGAGTGGAACAAACTGAAATGATTGTTGCTGCAATTTCTTTAGCAATTGGAATTGGAATTCAAAATTTTCCTGAAGGATTTGCAGTTGCAATGCCATTAAGAAGACAAGGAAT
This sequence comes from Flavobacteriaceae bacterium UBA2540, assembly GCA_002340765.1. GTDB lineage: Bacteria > Bacteroidota > Bacteroidia > Flavobacteriales > Flavobacteriaceae > Polaribacter. The sequence goes on from DDMS01000061.1 coordinate 1,269, forward strand.
AAGTAGAAGAAAAAGTTTTTGGTACGGACAATTATCAGCTATTGTTGAACCGGTTGCAGCAGTTTTAGGAGCTTTAGCAGTCTCATTTTTTACACCTATTTTACCTTATGCGTTGGCTTTTGCTGCAGGAGCTATGATTTTTGTAGTCGTTGAAGAAGTAATTCCTGAAACACAAAGAGACAAATTTACGGACATTGCTACTTTAGGATTTATTGGCGGATTCATTGTAATGATGTCTTTGGATGTGGGTTTGGGGTAAATTAGTTCAAAATTTAAAATTCCGAGTTGAATTCACAAGTTTATTATTAAATCGTTTCATTGCTATATTGTTACATTGTTAAATTAAAATTCATTAAATTCGTGCAATTCCTTTAAAAAATAATTGTGCAAGAATCTTCAACTTTTCAAGTGTATAATGCTTCTGCTGGAAGTGGAAAAACATTTATACTTGTCAAAGAATATTTGAAAATTTTATTGAATTCGTCAGATATTTTTACCTTTCAAAAAGTTTTGGCAATCACGTTTACCAACAAAGCTGCTGGCGAAATGAAAGAACGTGTTTTGTCAAGTTTGCAAGATTTTTCTGAAGGTAAAGACACTGATTTGTTAAAAATTATTTTGAATGAAATTTCGGTTGATAAAATCATCATTCAAGCTCGAAGCAAGAAAATTTTGGAAGCTATTTTACAAAATTATTCCGCTTTTTCAATCACAACGATTGATAGTTTTACCTATAAAATCATTAAAAATTTCGCCTATGATTTGGGATTATCACTCAATTTTGAAGTGGAAATGGATACGCAATCATTGCTCAATGAAGCAGTTGATGTGCTCATTTCAAAAATTGGAACAGATAAAAAACTTACCGAAATTTTGGTTGATTATTCTCTTGATAAAACCGATAATGATGCTTCTTGGGACATCACAAATGACTTGAATGATTTTGCTAATATTCTATTAAATGAAGATGACATTCAACATTTTAAAAATCTAACAGATAAGACTTTGGATGATTTTTCTAGTTTAAAATCCAAATTATTTAGTCATCAAAATGAACTTCAAAAAGCGTTCGAAAAAATAGGAAATGATTGTTTGGCACTGATAGAAAAAAAAGGTCTAGAACCAGCAAATTTCTTTAAAAGTACTATTCCAAATTTTTTTAGAGACTTAGTTTTTCAATCTTTTGATATCAATTTTTTATCTAGAAGTGAAACTATTGACAAAGCTTTTGCTTCAAATCAATTTTATATCAATAAAACTCCTGGAAATATTACTTCAATTATTGACCAAATTGCGCCCGAAATACGACTTTTTCATGAAGCTTCAAAAGAAATTTATAGTCAATATTCTTTGAACAAATTGGCATTAAAAAGCATTATTCCTTTAGCGGTTTTGAATCATATCAATTCCGAATTGGAAAACATCAAAATTCAAAATAATATTCGGTTAAATGCCGAGTTCAACCAACTTATTTCTGACAAAATTAAAGACCAACCTGCGCCTTTTATTTATGAAAGAATTGGGCAACGTTTTCAGAACTATTTTATCGATGAAATGCAAGATACTTCTATTTTACAATGGCAAAACTTGATTCCGTTGATTGATAATACCTTGTCACAAGAACATGGAAGTTTGTTATTAGTGGGCGATGGAAAACAGTCAATTTATAGATTTAGAGGCGGAAAAGCAGCACAATTTATCAATTTAGGCGCTGAAAATAATAATCCATTTCAGGTTGAAAAATCTCTTTTTACGCTTGAAACCAACTTCCGAAGTTTTTCTGAAATTATCAATTTTAACAATTCTTTTTTTACTCATTTAGCCAATTTTTTCGCCAATGAATCCTATAAAAAATTATTTTTTGAAGGAAATAGTCAGCTTGAAAACTCAAAAAAAGGGGGTTTTGTTGCTGTTTCTTTTATCGATAAAGAAATAGAAGATGAAGAAATTGAGGAAGAACATAACGAAAAAAGTGCTTATCCAAAAAGGGTTTTAAAGAAAATTATCGATATTAATGAACATTTTTTGCTCAGTGAAATTTGCGTTCTGACAAGAAAAAAGAAGGAAAGTGTTGAAATTGCAAATTATCTAACTCAAAATAATATTTCAATTATTTCTTCAGAATCTTTGTTGTTAAAGAATAACGAAAAAGTGATTTTTATTATCAATATTTTGAAAATGTTTCAAAATCAGGAAGATGAAGATGCGCGTTTTGAATTTTTATATTTTTTGTTTCAACATCTACAAATCAAAACCAGCAAACACGATTTTTTTGAACGTTTCTCAAAAATGAATAACCAATTGATATTTAAATTATTTAAAGAATTTGAGGTGTTTTTTGATGAAATTGGATTCCAACAATTGCCATTTTATGAAAAAATTGAGCAAATTATCAGAAGTTTTAGCTTGGTAAATTCTTCAGACGCTTATATCCAATATTTCTTGGATATTATTTTAGAGCAGCAAAATAAAGGAAAAGATTTGATTGATTTCTTGGAATTTTGGGAATTGAAAAAAGAATCTTTAAGTATTGTAGCGCCAGAAATTTCGAATGCAGTTCAAATAATGACGATTCACAAATCAAAAGGGTTGGAATTTCCTGTGGTCATTTTTCCATGTGATGTGAGAATTTATGAACAAATATCACCAAAAGTTTGGTTGGACGAATTGCCTCAAAATTATCAACCTTTTTCAGAATTATTGATTGATTATAATTCACAATTACAATTAATTAACAATCGTGCTTTGGAAATTTTTGAACAACAAAGTGAGGAATTAGAACTCGACAATTTCAATCTTTTATATGTAGCTCTGACAAGAGCTGTAGAACAATTACACATTATTACTGGAGATAAATTGCCTAAAACCGAGAAAGAAAAACCAACTGTATTTTCGGAAATTTTTAAAAATTATCTAAAACAAATAAATCTTTGGGAAGAAGGTCTTTTTGAGTATTCATTCGGAGAACAAAAAAGAATGAGTATTCAAAAAAATACAGATTTAAAATCCGAAATTCATCAGAAATTTATCTCTATTCCTTGGAAAGAACATGAGTTGATTTTGTTGGCAAGTGCCTCAAAATTATGGGACACAGCTCAAGGAAAAGCGATTGACTTCGGAAATTTAATCCATGAAATTTTATCAAAAATTATTTCTTTCAAAGATGTTGAAAATGTTTTGAATAGATATTTTAAAGAAGGTTATGTATCTGAAATTGAAAAAGAAACCATCAAAAAAACAATCAATTCAATAGTATTTCATCCAACTCTGCATGAGTATTTTTCTGAAGATGTCATTGTTTTTAATGAAAGAGAAATTATTGATTCAGAAAAACAAATTATTATTCCTGACAGATTGGTTTTTAAAAATAATAACGAGCTTGTTATTATTGATTATAAGACTGGAAATCAACTTTTTGAACATCAACAACAACTCTCGAAATATGAAAATGTATTAAAAACTATGAATTTTAAAGTTTATGAAAAGTTGCTAATATATATAGGTTATACAATTGAAGTTGTGAAAGTTTACTGAAGAGTTTGAAACTTCTTAACTTTGTATCATCAAAAATGACAAAATTATGTACGGAAAAATAAAAGATACTTTACAAGAAGAAATACAACATCTTAAAAACTCAGGATTATTCAAATCCGAACGCATTATTACATCTTCCCAAGATGCTGTTATCAAAATTTCAACGGGTGAAGAAGTAATCAATTTTTGTGCGAATAATTATTTAGGATTGTCTAATCATCCAGCGGTGATTCAAGCAGCAAAAGATACTTTAGATTCTCATGGATTTGGTATGGCTTCAGTTCGATTTATTTGCGGAACTCAAGATATTCACCGTCAACTTGAAAAAAAGATTGCCGATTTTTATAAAACAGAAGATACTATTTTATATGCTGCTGCTTTTGATGCAAATGGAGGAGTTTTCGAACCATTATTTACTCAAGATGATGCTATTATTTCTGATAGTTTAAATCACGCTTCCATAATTGACGGAGTTCGTTTGTGCAAAGCAGTTCGTTATCGCTATGAAAATAATGATATGAATTCACTGGAGGAACAATTAATCGAAGCAAATAAACAACATCACCGATTCAAAATTATTGTAACAGATGGTGTTTTTTCAATGGATGGTATTGTTGCAAAATTGGATAAAATTTGCGATTTAGCCGATAAATATGATGCTTTGGTTATGGTTGATGAATGTCATGCAGCAGGATTTATTGGGAAAACAGGCAGAGGAACTGTTGAACTGAAAAATGTAATGGACAGAGTAGACATTGTTACAGGCACTTTAGGAAAAGCGCTGGGAGGTGCAATGGGTGGTTATACCACAGGAAAAAAGGAAATTATTGAAATTTTAAGACAAAAATCAAGGCCATATTTATTTTCAAATTCCTTAGCCCCAACAATTGTAGGAGCTTCATTAAAAGTATTTGATTTGATTTCTGATGACACAACATTAAGAGACAAACTAGAATGGAACACAAACTATTTTAGAACTGAGATGGAAAAAGCAGGTTTTGATTTGGTTGGAGCAGATGCCGCAATTGTCCCAGTAATGCTATACGATGCGAAATTATCCCAAACAATGGCCAATGAATTGTTGAAAGAAGGAATCTATGTAATAGGATTCTTTTTTCCTGTGGTTCCTAAAGAAAAAGCAAGAATTCGAGTGCAGTTGTCTGCTGCGCACGATAAAATACATTTGGATAAAGCAATTTCTGCATTTATTAAAGTAGGAAAATCGCTGAAAATTATTTAGTTTTCAAAAAAATCTTGTGATTTGTTTAACTTTTTGTAAATTTGCCTTGCGGATAAGTAATAACAACTTATTTTTGCATATAATAAAAACGAACTTTTAATTTAAAAATTTGATAATGAAACAATTAAAATTAGCTGTGATAGCTTTGTTTACGTTAGTAACGGTTAGCAACGTAAGCGCACAGGATGAAAACAACCCATGGGCAGTTGGCTTTGGTGTAAACATTGTAGACTTTTACGGTGGAAACAAATTTATGGATCAAATAAAAGATCACTTAGGAAATAGTGATTGGAATTTTCTTCCATCGATTTCTAGAATCACAGCAGAGAAATACTTAGACAAAGGTTTTTCTTTGCAGTTTGCAGGGTCTTTAAATAAAATTACACATATTGTTGATAAAGGAGATGCAGATGCTTTATACTACTCTTTAGGTTTTAATGTGAAGTATGATTTGAATAAACTATTCGGAGAAACTGCTTGGTTTGATCCTTTTGTTTATTTAGGAGGAAATTATGTTTCTTTTGATTCTAATTCAGAGGGAATGTTAAATTATGGTATAGGTTTCAACACTTGGTTTAATGATAGTTTTGGTTTAAGTTTCCAAACAGGATCTATTAAAGGTTTTGCGGATGAAGTACAAACTCATTTTCAATCTTCTTTAGGAGTTGTAATTAAATTTGGTGGTAAAGATACTGATGGAGATGGAATTTATGATAAATATGACCAATGTCCAGAAGTTGCTGGTTTGAAAGAGTTTAATGGATGTCCAGACTCAGATGGAGATGGAATTAAAGATTCTGACGATGCTTGTCCTAATGTAGCTGGTTTGGCTTCAATGAATGGTTGTCCTGATACAGATGGAGATGGAGTTGCTGATAAAGATGATATGTGTCCTAATGAAAAAGGAACAAAAGCTAATAAAGGATGTCCTGATACTGATGGTGATGGTGTAGTAGATAAAGATGACAAATGTCCTAAAGTAGCAGGCCCTGTTGCAAACGCAGGTTGTCCTTGGCCAGATACTGATGGAGATGGTGTTTTAGACAAAGATGACAAATGTCCAAAAGAAGTTGGTCCTGCATCTAATGGTGGATGTCCTGATGTAATTTCTAAAGAATCTGAGGAAGCTTTATCTATGTTGCCTAAATTTATTTTATTCAACACAGGGAAATCAACTTTTAAATCAGGTGTTACTGATAATTTAGATATGATTTTTGATGTTATGGATAAAAATCAAAAAGCAAACTTTTTGATTGAGGGTCATACAGATAGTACAGGTTCTGATGCGTTAAATGAAAAACTATCTAATTCAAGAGCTATGGCTGTTATGAATTATTTAGTTAAAAAAGGAGTTGATAAAGCACGTATAGAAGCGAAAGGATTTGGTGAAAGTCAACCAATTGCTCCAAATAACACTGCTGAAGGAAGATCTCAAAACAGAAGAGTTGTAGTTAAAGTAACAAATAAAGACTAATTAGTTTTATTAATAATAGAAGCCTCACCAATTTGGTGGGGCTTTTTTATTTGCGCTAAATTTTTAATTTTTTTTTTAAATTAGATTCAAATGAATTACCTTTGCACCTTGAAATTAAAAGGATAAAATCTTTATACTAAATATTAACTTAATTAGATATAACATGTCTGCAACAATTGGTAAAGTTTCTCAAATTATTGGACCAGTAATTGACGTTCAATTCGATACAGAGCAAAATGAACTTCCGAAAATTTATGACTCATTAGAAATAAGAAAAGCGGATGGTTCTATTTTAGTTCTTGAAGTTCAACAACATATAGGAGAAGATATTGTAAGAACTATCTCAATGGATGCCACTGATGGTTTAAGCAGAGGAGTTGAGGTTATTGCAACAGGAAGCCCAATTCAAATGCCAATTGGAAATGATATTTATGGGCGTTTATTTAATGTTACTGGAGATGCAATTGACGGTCTTGGAAATTTAAAGAAAGAAGGTGATAATGGATTACCAATACATAGGTCTGCACCAAGATTTGAGGATTTATCTGTTTCAACAGAAGTTTTATTTACTGGAATTAAAGTAATCGATTTAATTGAGCCTTATGCAAAAGGTGGAAAAATTGGTTTATTTGGTGGAGCAGGTGTTGGAAAAACAGTATTAATTCAAGAATTGATAAATAACATTGCAAAAGGACACGGTGGTTTATCAGTTTTTGCAGGTGTTGGAGAGAGAACTCGTGAAGGAAACGATTTATTGCGCGAAATGCTTGAATCTGGGATTATAAAATATGGTGATGCTTTCATGCATTCAATGGAAGAGGGTGGATGGGATTTATCAAAAGTTGATAAAGCTGGAATGAGAGATTCAAAAGCAACTTTTGTTTTTGGTCAAATGAACGAACCTCCGGGAGCGCGTGCAAGAGTTGCTTTATCAGGATTAACGATTGCTGAATATTTTAGAGATGGTGCTGGAGAATCTCAAGGTAAAGACGTTCTTTTCTTTGTTGATAATATATTTAGATTTACACAAGCTGGTTCTGAAGTTTCTGCGTTATTAGGGCGTATGCCATCAGCAGTAGGGTATCAACCAACTTTGGCAACTGAAATGGGTGCAATGCAAGAGCGTATTACATCAACTAAAAAAGGCTCAATTACATCTGTTCAAGCGGTTTATGTTCCTGCAGATGACTTAACAGATCCTGCACCAGCAACAACTTTTGCTCACTTAGACGCAACAACTGTATTGTCTCGTAAAATTGCTGAATTAGGTATTTATCCTGCAGTAGATCCCTTAGATTCTACTTCAAGAATTTTATCAGCAGATATTTTAGGCGCTGATCATTATAATTGTGCACAAAAAGTAAAAGAAATTTTACAACGATATAAAGAATTACAGGACATCATCGCGATTTTAGGGATGGAAGAATTGTCTGAAGATGATAAACTGGTGGTAAGCAGAGCAAGACGTGTTCAACGTTTCTTATCACAACCTTTTCATGTTGCAGAACAGTTTACAGGTATTCCAGGTGTTTTGGTTGATATTAAAGATACCATCAAAGGTTTTAATATGATTATGGATGGAGAATTGGACAAATATCCTGAAGCAGCATTTAACTTGAGAGGTTCTATTCAAGATGCAATTGATGCTGGAGAAAAAATGTTAGCTGAAGCTTTAAACTAAAAACCATAAAAATATGTTTTTAGAAATTGTAACACCAGAAGCTATTTTATTTTCATCAGAAGTGGATTCTATTTCTGTTCCTGGATTAGATGGAGAGTTTCAAATATTGAATTATCACGCAGCAATTGTATCTGTATTAAAAGCAGGTGAAATTAAAATTAAAGCATCAAATTATGATATTAAAGAAAAATTTCAAGATAAGTTCACCAAAACTACAGATGGAAAATTGAGTTTGATAATTAATTCTGGAACTTTAGAATTAAATGATAATAAAACAATTATTTTAGCTGATTAAAAAATTAGAAGTTTAAATTTTAAAAATCTCAAAGTAGTAATTATTTTGAGATTTTTTCTTTTAAATTTGGATCAGTTACATTTTTTACTCTCAATATGGATTTATCACACAAAGAACGTGACAAATTTATTGATGAAATCTCTCAACAGAATTGTTGACGAAGGACTTATTATAAAACCATATGAAACAATATTCTTAAAATTGGCTTGAAAGGAGTTGACTTAAAGAGAAATCACAAATGAAATGGATTTGAGTCCAAAAAAAATTCATGGTTATAGAGTTTTTTTTCGTATAAATTTAATCTTAAAAATAGGGATGGGTTGGTTATATATGCTATAAAAAATAAAATTTACACTCTCTAAAAAAAGTGTAAATTTGCGACATGGAAGAAACAAATAGGCAAAGAAAAATTGCAGGAGTTTTGCAAAAAGACTTGGTGGATGTGTTGCAAAAAGCAGCACAAGATGGGATGAAAGGAGTCATAATTTCTGTTTCGAAAGTGACTGTAACTTCTGATTTGGGAATTGCAAAAGTGTATCTAAGCATTTTTCCATCAGAAAAAAGAGACGAAATTGTAAAAGGAGTGCAGTCAAACACCATTTTAATTCGTCATGAAATGGCGCAAAGAACCCGAAATCAACTCCGTAGAATGCCAGAATTGTTTTTTTTTGGAGATGACACTTTAGATTATTTGGAAATCATTGATAAATCATTAAAAGGTGGAGACGAAAATCCTATCAAAAATCCAACGATATTGCCAAAACGTCAAAAAAGATAAAACCTGCTCTTTGCGTTTTTCAACCTACATAGCCAAAAGATATTTATTTACTAAAACCAGTAATAACGCTATCAATATCATTACAGTTATTGCTTCATTTGGAGTGATTGTTGGCTCTTTAGCGCTTTTTATAATTCTTTCAGGATTTTCAGGCTTGCGAACTTTCAGCTATGGTTTGATAGATAGTGCAAGTCCAAATATTAAAATTTCAGCAACCAAAGGAAAATCTTTTTTGATTACGGATACTATTACGAAAATTATCAACAACAATTCATCAATTCAAGCAACTTCAAGGGTGATTGAAGAGCGTGTTTTTTTGGAATATGAAGAGAAAAATGAGATTGCTTTTATCAAAGGAGTTGAAGCAAATTATCCCGAAATCACCAGAATTGATTCCACTTTAAGTGTAGGAATTTGGATTGATACCAATTATGTAAACACAGCAGTAATTGGAAGAACGATTGCTTTAAAACTATCTTTAGGCATTCGAAATTCTACAGAACCTTTACGAATTTTAGTCCCAAAACCAGGAACAGGATTTATAAATCCTCAAAATGCTTTTTATAAAACCGAAGTTCAAATCATTGGTTTGTATTCAGGAACTGAGGAATTTGAAAGTAAATATGTGTTTGTTTATATTGATCAAGCAGCTAATTTATTGAATTTTACAAAAAATCAAATCACGTCTTTTGAAATCAAATTGAAAGAGAATTCAAATGTTGATGATGTTGCAGAGCAATTGCAATCTGCATTGGGAACTGATTTCAAAGTAGAGACCAAAGAACAATTGAATGAGGTTTTTTATAAAGTAATCAATACTGAAAATTTTGTTTCTTATTTGATTTTCACGTTGATTATTATCATTGCGTTGTTCAATGTGATAGGGTCAATAATCATGATGATTATTGATAAAAAGGACAATCTCAAAACCCTCTTTAGTTTGGGCGCAACAGTTTCCGAAATCAAAAAAATATTTGTGCTTCAGGGGTTTTTATTAACTCTTTTTGGGATGATTTTTGGACTTGTTTTAGGTGTTATTTTGGTGTTTCTTCAACAAAAATATGGATGGTTTATGATTACCGAAAGTTTGGCATATCCTGTTGAATTTCAATTTTCAAATTTGTTGATTGTCATTTTTACCATCACCATTTTAGGATTTATTGCAGCAAAAATTGCGAGTAGCAGAATTACAAGAGAGTTTATTAAAAGGTAGAAAGCTTTTGGTTTTTTATAAAATTATTAAGTTTAAACATTCAACAAATTACCAAACATAGCTTCCACTAAATCAAAAGTTTCAAAAATTTTTGTTGGATCATCAGCAGTGACCAATTGAGTTCTAAATTCTTTAAAATTCGGAATTCCTTTAAAATAGTTGGTGTAATGTCTCCTTGTTTCAACAATTCCAAGACGCTCGCCTTTCCAATCCATAGACCAAGTCAAATGATTTCTTGCAGCCTCAACTCTGTCATGAATTGTTGGTTTTGCTAAATGTTCACCTGTGGCAAAATAATGCTTAATTTCATTAAAAATCCATGGATAACCAATGGCTGCTCTGCCAATCATTATTCCATCCAAACCGTATTTTTTTTTATACTCTAAAGCTTTTTCAGGAGAATCAATATCGCCATTTCCAAAAATTGGCATGGTAATTCTTGGATTATTTTTTACACGAGCAATGTGCGACCAATCAGAATGACCTTTGTACATTTGCGCTCTCGTTCTTGCATGTACTGTTAATGCTTGAACCCCAATGTCTTGTAAACGTTCAGCAACCTCATCAATATTGATAGAGTTTTCGTCCCAACCCAAACGTGTTTTTACGGTTACAGGAAGATTTGTTCCTTTGATGACAGCTTTGGTTAATCGAACCATTAAATCAACATCTTTCAAAACTCCTGCACCAGCACCTTTACAAACTACTTTTTTTACAGGACAACCAAAGTTAATGTCCACTAAATCAGGTTGAACAGCATCAACAATTCGGGATGACATTTCCATTGCTTCTTCATCTCCACCAAATATTTGAATTCCAACAGGACGCTCGTAATCAAAAATATCTAACTTCATTTTACTTTTCATAGCATCACGAATTAAGCCTTCTGAAGATATAAATTCTGTGTACATCAAATCAGCTCCATGCAATTTGCACAAGCGACGAAAAGGTGGATCAGAAACATCTTCCATAGGTGCTAATAATAAGGGAAAATCCGGAAGTTCTATGTTGCCTATTTTTATCAAAATAAATTTTTTTAAATTTTAAAAAGGGATGTTAAGCTTAAAAATTAATTTCCGTTGAAACTTCTTTTTCACCTCTTTTTACAATTACGGATGTTTTATCGCCTTCTTTAAAGATGGATAAAGCTCGCATATAACTCATCATATTCGTAATCGTACTATCCCCTAATTGAACGATGATATCTCCTTTTTTCAATCTAGCTCTTTGAGCTGCTTTTCCTTCTGAAACTCCATCAATTCGCATGCCTTTTCCATCATATAAGTAATCAGGAATTATACCCAAACCTACTTTAAAACGCGGTGTAGATTCACTTTCATTCACTGTTTTTCTGAAAGCTAATTTTCCATTATCATCCAAATCACTAATGATATTAAAAATATATTCCGAAATCAATTTCATTCCGTCATAATTTAGTTTTTCTGAATCATCACTTGGTTTGTGGTAATCTTCATGCTGACCTGTAAAAAAATGCAACACAGGAATATCTGCCAAATAAAAACTGGTATGATCACTTGGACCAACTCCAGATTCTTGCTGAACTAATTTAAAATTAGTGTTATAAGATTTTAACACTTGCTTAAAAATTGGTGATGTTCCTGTTCCGTAAACTGCTAAAGTGCTGTCTTTTTTCATTCGTCCAACCATATCCATATTTATCATGTAGGAAACTTTTTTGATGTCAATTGTTGGATTTTTTACAAAATAATTAGACCCTAATAAACCCATCTCTTCACCAGAAAAAGCCATGAATAAATAATTATTTTTGGTGTTTTTATCTTTTAGTTTTGCGGCTAAGTTCAGTAAAACAGCAACTCCTGATGCATTATCATCTGCACCATTATGCACTGCTTTGATAGCATCTCTGTATAAAGAACCTTCACCACCAAAACCCAAATGGTCAAAATGTGCTCCAATTATAATGGTGTTTTCTGCGTTGTTATCTAAAAATCCAATGACATTATTTCCGGTAATCGTTCCATCACCATTCACATCAAATTTCACTTCATCATGTGGATTTGTTTTTGGTTTGAAACTAAAAGTTTGCAGAAAACCTGAAGTTCCTTTTGGTTGCAATCCCAATTGTTTAAATCGATTTTCAATATATGTTGCAGCTTCTTTTTCACCTTTTGTACCTGTTTGTCTTCCTTCTAAAGCATCAGAAGCTAAAAAAGTGACATCTTCAGCAATTAGATTTTCTTGATTTATTTGTGGCTTGCAACTAAAAACAAAACCCAAAAAGATAAGAAATAGGATATTTTTCATAGTGTTATCTATTATTTTTGCAAAGTTAAATAATTTAGAAACAATATGAGAGTTCTTTCACTTCTTCTATTAGCTTGTGTATTAGTTTCGTGTAAAAACGAAAAAAAACAACTTATAATTGATCAAAAAAAAAATCCGTTGATTTATCCGGATGAAAAACACTTTAAAAATCTCACGCAAATTACTTTTGGGGGTGACAATGCTGAGGCATATTGGAGTTTTGATGACAAGCAAATCGTTTTTCAATCTAATAATAAAAATTGGAATGTAAACTGTGATCAAATGTTTTTGATGAATGTTGGCGAAACTTTCAAAAATAAAATGCCGCCAATGATTTCAACAGGATTTGGACGTACAACGTGTGCTTATTTTTTGCTTGATAACAAGCATTTTGTATATGCTTCAACGCATTTGGTTGACAAGGAATGTCCTGAGGTTCCTTTGCGCAAAAACGGAAAATATGTATGGCCAATCTATGATTCGTTTGATATTTTTATGTCAGATTTACAAGGGAATATTGTCAAACAATTGACAAATCAAATTGGGTATGATGCTGAAGCAACTGTCTCTCCAAAAGGCGATAAAATCGTTTTTACTTCTACAAGAACTGGTGATTTAGAATTGTTTACGATGAATATTGATGGCACAAATGTAAAACAAATTACCAACGAATTGGGGTATGATGGAGGTGCATTTTTTTCTCCTGATGGAACAAAATTAATTTTCAGAGCTTCAAGACCAAAAACAGCAGAAGAAATCAAAGCATATAAGGATTTGTTAGCTCAAGGTTTGGTGGAACCAACAGATATGGAATTATTTATTTGCAATTCAGATGGTTCAGAATTACGTCAATTAACCGAATTAGGAAACGCCAATTGGAGTCCGTTTTTTCATCCTTCAGGAAAAAAAATACTATTTTCTTCAAATTTTGAAGCGGAAAGAGGATTTCCTTTCAATTTGTATATGATAGATTTGGATGGGAAAAATTTAGAAAGAGTCACTCATGGAGAAACTTTTGATGCATTTCCTGTGTTTTCAAATGACGGAAAAAAATTGATTTTTTCATCCAATAGAAATAATGGTGGAGGAAGAGATACCAACTTGTTTATTGCAGAATGGCAGGATTAATAGTATTCAAGGTTTAAAATTCAAAATTCAAATTTTGCTTGGACAAAAGAAAAAATTCTTAAAAATATTGAAATCTTAATGCGAAGTAAATTTACTGAGCCAAAAGAAGCTTTTGATTTTTACGACGAAGACAAAGATGGTTTTTTGACAAAAAATGATTTCAAAAATTTGCTGAAAGAAGCCAATGTCAGTATTTTAATTCGTGGTTTGTTTGCCGAATTTATGCTACAAAGTTTTGATAAAAATGGCGATGAATTGGATGATTGGCAAGAATTTCAAGCGGCGATTTTAGAGACCAATCTGAGAAAATAAAATAGATAAATATCATTGAATCCATCTAATTTTTGAAACTATCTATTATGTATCTTTACAACCTTAAAGGAAGATTGAAAACGCATGAAAAACATAAGAAATTTTTGCATTATCGCGCACATTGATCATGGTAAAAGCACGTTAGCAGACCGTTTATTAGATTTTACAGGTACTGTAACCGAACGTGAAAAGCAAGACCAATTGTTAGATAATATGGATTTGGAGCGCGAACGTGGCATTACAATCAAATCTCATGCAATTCAGATGGATTATGAATTTGAAGGAGAAAAATATACTTTAAATCTAATAGACACTCCTGGTCACGTAGATTTTTCTTACGAAGTTTCGCGTTCAATTGCAGCTTGTGAAGGTGCTTTGTTGATTGTTGATGCTGCTCAAAGTATTCAAGCGCAAACGATTTCAAATTTATATTTGGCGTTAGAAAATGACTTGGAAATTATTCCGGTGTTGAATAAAGTGGATTTACCATCCGCAAATCCTGAAGAAGTAACTGATGATATTGTAGATTTATTAGGATGTAATCCAGAGGATGTGATTCATGCAAGTGGAAAAACAGGTTTTGGAGTTGGTAATATTTTGGAAGCAATTATTCGTAAAATTCCTGCGCCAAAAGGAAATCCTGATGCGCCTTTGAAAGCCTTGATTTTTGATTCAGTATACAATTCATACAGAGGAATTGAAACCTATTTTAGAGTGATTGATGGCAGCATCAAAAAAAATCAACAAATCAAATTCATGGCAACAGGTAATCAATATGGAGCTGATGAAGTGGGTACTTTAAAGTTGACACAAGTTGTTAAAAATGAAGTAAAAACAGGGGATGTTGGTTATTTAATTACCGGTATTAAAACTGCAAAAGAAGTGAAAGTAGGAGATACCATTACTGATTTTGCCAATCCAACTGCAGAGAAAATAGATGGTTTTGAAGATGTAAAACCAATGGTTTTTGCAGGAATTTATCCTGTTGACACTGAGGAATATGAGGAATTGCGTTCTTCTATGGAAAAACTCCAATTAAATGATGCCTCCTTGGTGTTTCAACCAGAAAGTTCAGCTGCTTTGGGTTTTGGTTTTCGTTGTGGATTTCTTGGGATGTTGCACATGGAAATCATTCAAGAACGTCTTGAACGTGAATTTAACATGACTGTAATTACCACAGTTCCAAACGTTTCTTATCACGCCTTTACCAAAAAAGAACCTGAAAAAGCAATTATTGTAAACAATCCCTCTGATTTGCCTGATCCATCAAGATTAGACAGAGTTGAGGAACCTTATATCAAAGCATCAATTATTACAAAATCGGATTTTGTGGGTCAAGTAATGGGATTATGTATTGAAAAACGAGGACAAATTGTAAATCAAACTTACTTAACTCCGGTCAGAGTTGAGTTGGTTTTCAATATGCCTTTGGCTGAAATTGTTTTCGATTTTTATGATCGATTAAAAACAGTTTCCAAAGGATATGCTTCTTTTGATTATCATCCAATTGGTATGAGAGAATCAAAATTAGTGCGTGTTGATATGCTTTTAAATGCGCAACCTGTTGACGCACTTTCTGCATTATTGCACGTGGATAATGCTTACGGAATTGGAAAGCGTATTTGCGAAAAACTAAAAGAATTGATTCCTCGTCAGCAATTTGACATCCCTATTCAGGCAGCTATTGGCACAAAAATTATTGCTCGAGAAACTGTAAAAGCATTGAGAAAAGATGTAACTGCAAAATGTTATGGAGGTGATATTTCTCGTAAAAGAAAATTACTCGAAAAACAGAAAAAAGGAAAGAAAAGAATGCGTCAAGTGGGGAATGTAGAAATTCCACAAGAAGCATTTATGGCAGTTTTAAAGCTGAATGATTAATCAAATTCAAAGTTTAGAAATCAACAATTCAACTTTGATGTAAATAAAAAAATCCGAAAATTTATTTTCGGATTTTTTTGTAAAACTAATATTTTTCTAAACTAATTTCAATATTGTATTAAAAAAACTAATCTCTATTTCCCAAAACTTGCAAAGCCCAAAATAAAAGCATTGCTAAAGAACCAAGTGCAGCAACTAGATAGGTTCTTGCCGCCCAGGTAAGCGCGTCTTTAGCACCTGCCAATTCTTGCTGAGAGACCATATTTTTGCTTTGTAACCAAGCCAATGCTCTGTTGCTAGCGTCGTACTCTACTGGCAGTGTTATAAAGCTAAAAAGAGTTGCGAATGCCATAAAAATGAGGCCGGATACAGCAAGGTAGAATCCAATCCCCGTGGCTCCAGAGGCAGCACCTAGAATAAGGCCGCCAATAACCAACCATTGAGAAAATTTAGAAGTGATACTAACAATGGGTACCAACTGAGATCGCATGGATAAATAGTTATACGCTTTTGCGTGCTGCACTGCGTGCCCCACCTCGTGTGCAGCAACTGCTGCAGCTGAAGCGTTTCTTTGGTTATAAACTGCTTCACTCAAATTTACGGTTTTATCCAAAGGATTGTAATGATCTGTTAATCTACCTGGAGTAGAAATTACTTTTACATCACTAATGCCGTGATCTGCGAGCATTTTTTCGGCTATTTCAGCGCCACTCATGCCATTTCTAAGACTAACTTTTGAATAGTTGTCAAATTTTTTCTTCAAAGTATTACTGATCAACCAGCTTACTAAAGAGATTACACCTATTAAAATATAAAGTTCAGTCATAATTTTTAAGTTTAATTATTTATGTCAAAATTGTTCGATAAATTTACAACATAAATTATTCCAAATTTAATTTGATAAAAAAAACTGTCAAAATGACAATAAAACCCAATATTTTATTAATTTATACAGGAGGAACCATTGGTATGATGAAAGATTATGCTTCAAAAGCATTGAAAGCATTTGATTTTAGTCAGATTTTAGAGAAAATTCCTGAATTGCAACAACTCAATTGTCAGATTCAAAACATTTCTTTTGAAACTCCCATCGATTCGTCAAACATGAATACTCAATTTTATTTGGATATTATCGAAATTATTGAGAAAAATTATGATTTCTTTGATGGATTTGTAGTGCTTTCAGGTTCAGATACGATGTCATATACTTCCTCTGCCATTAGTTTTATGTTCGAAAATCTGCAAAAACCGATCATTTTTACAGGATCACAATTACCAATTGGCGATTTACGAACAGATGCCAAAGAAAATTTAATCACGTCAATTGAAATTGCATCCGCTCAAAAAGATGGCAAACCAATGATTCAAGAAGTTTGTTTGTATTTTGAATATAAATTATACAGAGCAAACAGAACTACCAAAATGAATGCAGAACAATTTGAGGCATTTGTGTCCATGAATTATCCGCCATTGGCTGAAAGTGGTGTTTATTTAAAGTTTCATGAGCATTATTTACAGCGAGTTTCTGAAGAAAATCTACCATTAATTGTCAGAAAAAAATTAGTACCAGACATTGTAATCATTAAAATTTTCCCAGGAATCACTAAAAATGTATTGGAAAGTATATTATTAATCAAAAATTTAAAAGGAGTTGTTTTAGAAACATTTGGATCAGGAAATGCCCCTTCAGAAAATTGGTTTATAGATCTTATAAAACAGGCTATTGAAAAAAATATTCGGATTGTAAATGTTACACAATGTCTGGGAGGAAATGTGAATCAAGGACATTATGAAACCAGTATTGCTTTGAAAAAAATTGGCGTAGTCAGTGGAAAAGATATTACAACAGAGGCTGCAGTTGCAAAATTAATGTATTTATTAAACGATAATTTTACTTTGACTGAATTTACGAATCATTTTGAAACCTCATTAAGAGGAGAAATTTCTCAATAAAATATAGGTAATATAAATGAAGATGATTTTTTTATAGATTTTTTAAAAAAATCAACTTTGTCAATAAATAGCTAAAAAAAAATTTTTTTATGCCTTACATTTTTTGTTACTTGTGCGATCATTAGGAAGAAAGTATTTGAAAATTTTTTATCACAGAAAATTCCCAAGATTTTCCATTTTTGAATTGAAAATTTATATCTTTAACCCGTTAACTATTAAAATTAATTTATAACCAAGATGAAAAAATTAGTAAATGCCTTATTTGTAATAGGATTGATGTTTTTTGGAGCAGTACAATCATCCTTTGCACAAGAAACCGTAACAGAAGCGAAAACGTTTCACCAAGTATTAAAGCAAAACTTTATTGATGGCGGCCCGGGATTTATGGGAATTGTATTAGTAGCCTTAATCTTAGGATTGGCAATCGCCATTGAAAGAATTATTTATTTGAACATGGCAACAACTAATACCAAAGAATTATTAGCAAGTGTTGAGGAAGCGTTAAGTAATGGTGGAGTTGAAGCAGCAAAAGAAGTTTGCAGAAACACAAAAGGACCAGTTGCTTCAATTTTTTATCAGGGTTTAGATAGAGTTGATGAAGGAGTAGAGGAAGCTGAAAAAGCAGTAGTTGCTTATGGTGGAGTTCAAATGGGGCAATTAGAAAAAAATGTTTCTTGGATTTCATTATTTATTGCATTAGCACCAATGCTTGGTTTCATGGGTACTGTAATTGGTATGATTGGTGCCTTCAACGATATTGCTGTTGCGAATGACATTTCTCCGGCAGTTGTAGCGGGTGGTATTAAAATTGCTTTATTAACAACTGTATTTGGTCTTGTTGTAGCAATTATTCTTCAAATTTTTTATAATTATATAGTTGCAAAAATCGATAGTATTGTAAATAGTATGGAAGATGCATCTATCACTTTGGTAGATTTATTAGTAAAGTTTAAAAAATAACATTCATTATGAATAATACTAAAATTTTAAATCTTTTAATTGCTGCAATTGCTTTAATCGGTGGTATCCTTTTTATAAGAGTATTTTCGGTTGATGCGTCAGTGATTGAAACAGATGTAGATAAACAAAACAGTATCATAAGTCCTTTAATTTATTTTTCATACTACTTGTTCTTGGGAACTGTAATAATAACTGTCGTTCTTTCCTTATTGAGTTTGCTTTCAAATAAAGATAATTTAATTAAAGCTTTGAAAGGGATAGGTGCTTTAACAGTTTTACTAATTATCGCATACATCCTATCAGATAGCAACGTTGTCTATGATGCAGCAGGTAGAGTGCAACCAGGAGGTGAAGAAGGATCATCTGTAAACAGATGGGTTGGAGCTGGAATTTGGTATAGCATTATCTTAGGAGGTATTGCTGGTCTATTTTTCGTATGGGATTTAGTAAAAGGATTGATTAAACCATAAAACTATGGCAAGAAGAGAAAATCCAGAAATTAATGCAGGTTCAATGGCGGACATTGCTTTTCTTTTATTGATTTTCTTCTTAGTGACAACTACAATGAATGTAGATTCAGGTGTGTCTAAGAAGTTATCAGAAAAGCCACCAAAAGATTATGTTCCTCCTATAATTAAAGAAAAAAATATATTTGTAGTAATTATAAATAGAAATAATGAGCTTTTAGTTGAAGACGAGCGTATGCAAATAAATGATTTAAAAGATGCTGCAATAAAGTTTATTGATAATGGTGGAGGTATAGGTACCGCGGGTGAAGATGGTTCTCCAGGAAAACCTTGCGATTATTGCCAGGGAGAAAAAAGTGAACTTTCTTCTGACCATCCAAACAAAGCAATTATTTCTGTTCAAAGTGATAGAGGGACTGAATACGGAATGTATATTCAAGTCCAAAACGAGCTATTAAGAGCTTACACTGAGCTAAGAAACAGGTTGTCCACACAAAAGTATAAAATAACTTTTGATCAATTAGAGCAAGCCTACGGCGAAGCGAAAAAGAATGCGAGTTTAAAAGACAGGGTAGAAGATTTGAAAAACAAAGTTGAGTTCATTAAAACCGCTTATCCTCAAATCATTTCTGACGCAGAACCAACGTCTTAATTAATTTTAAAATTTAACAATATGTCTAAATTTAGAAAAAAGAAGAAAGGAATGCCAGCTGTAAATACTGCAGCTTTGCCTGATATCGTTTTTATGTTATTATTTTTCTTCATGGTTACAACTACCATGAGAGAAACTGACTTAAGAATAGAAAATCCTAGACTTCCGAGCGCTACTGAGATTAAAAAATTAGAGCATAAAAGTTTGGTTTGTACTATTTATATTGGTAAATCAAAAGATCCAAATAGAGATGGAGTTGGTTATAACAAGATTCAATTAAATGACAAAATTGCTTCTGCTGAGCAAGTTCCGGCTTTTATTATCAATGCTAGATCTAAAGTTTCTGAAGCAGAAGTTCCTTTTATGACAACTTCAATAAAGGCTGATAAAGAATCTAACGTAGGCACAATTACTGATATTAGATTGAAATTAAGAGACGTAAATGCGCTTAAAATTAGTTATTCTACTCAAAAAGGGTCAAGTAATTAATTGTATACCAAAATCAAAAAAGGGTAACTCAAACGAGTTACCCTTTTTTCGTTGACATAATTTTAGCTTTTTGTTTTCTTAATAGCGTATCTTTAATCATCTATTTACATCCTATGAAAAAAGTTGTTTTTTGTATTTTCTTATTTTGCAAGATTTCTTTTTTTTATGCTCAAAAAGATTCTTTGAAGTTAGGGGATACATATGCTGATGATCAAATTTATGCATCTATTTCATATGCACAGTTATCTAATCAACCATCAATTATAAGTAAAAGTGGATTTTCATTTGCATTTTCAACAGGTTTTATGAAAGATATTATTCTTAATACACGAGGAAATATCTCTATTGGGATTGGTGTTGGGTATGGATATGATTACTTTAATCATAATTTAAAAGTTGAAGAAATTTACAATTCAACTGTTTTTGGGGATGGATCAAATATCAATTCAAATGTATTTAAGTCTCACAATATCGAGTTCCCTTTTGAATTTCGTCTGAGAACTTCCAATGCAATAAAATATGATTTTTGGAGAATTTATACTGGGGTTAAATTTTTATACAACTTTTCAAACACTTTTAGATTCGAGGAAAATGACACTCAATTCTCATATAGTAATGTTTCAGGATATAATAAACTGCAATATGGTATCACCTTTTCTGCAGGGTATGATGTAGTCAATTTTTATGTGTTTTATAATTTAACTCCGATTTTTAAAGATTCAAAAATCAATTCTGAAAATATTGACACAAGTATTTTAAAGTTTGGATTAATTTTTTATATCTTATAAAACAAAACTTCCAATAATTGGTGCGATTATTCCAATAAAAAATCCGAGGTAAATTTCTTTAGTTGTGTGAGCTTTTAATTGCAATCTTGCATTGGCAAGTATTCCTGACAAAAATAATATTGCAATAATTATGATCAAAAATGATTGCTGATAAACGGTACTTAAAACCAAAAAAAACCCCATAAAAACACCGAGTGAAAACAAGTGAATACTCGCTTTTATTTTAAAATAAAAGAGAAAGTAAATAATAATCAAACCTAAAGAAGTTGAAAAAAACAACAATGCTAAATCATGGAAATTAGGAATATAACTTATGGTATTTCCAAGTAAATAAAAAACACCAAACATCAATGCAATTGGTAATTTTCTCTGGCGAATACTCTCAATTCTATAAGAATCAATAAGCTTTATTTTTTTGAAAATAAAAGAAATCAACAATGGAAACAAATAAGTGACAACAAAAACCAAACTTAAAATCCCCATTTTTTGTTTGCTTTCAAAATTCACTGGAACTGTCAAGAAATAAAACATCACTCCCAAAGTTGGAATGACATTAGGATATAAAAAAACCGAAATCAATTTATAAAACTTCACAAAATTTCTTTTCGTAAACGCGCTACAGGAATGTCTAATTGTTCTCTATATTTTGCAATTGTTCTTCTTGCAATTGGATAGCCTTTTTCTTTTAAAATTTCAGCTAATTTTTCGTCAGTTAGGGGTTTTTTTTTGCTTTCTTCACAAATGACAGATTCCAAAATACTTTTGATTTCTTTCGTTGAAACATCTTCACCTTGGTCATTTTTCATCGATTCTGAAAAGAATTCTTTGATCAATTTTGTGCCATAAGGAGTGGAAACATATTTGCTACTTGCCACCCTTGAAATGGTAGAAATATCCATGTTTATATCATCAGCAATGTCTTTCAAAATCATTGGTTTTAGCTTTCGATCATCACCCGTTAAAAAATATTCGTATTGATAATGCATAATCGCATTCATGGTCACAAGCAATGTTTGTTGACGCTGTTTAATCGCATCAATAAACCATTTTGCAGCATCTAATTTCTGTTTGATGAAAAAAATCGCGTCTTTTTGAGATTGACTTTTGATATTTGATTCTTGATAACCTCTCATCATATTGCTATATTCTTTTGAAATATGCAACTCAGGTGCGTTTCTTGAATTTAAGGTCAAATCCAATTCTCCATCTATAATTTTGATAGAAAAATCAGGCACAATTTGTTCCGCAAATTTATTGTTTCCAGCAAAAGAACTTCCTGGTTTTGGATTTAGTTTTGAAATTTCGGTATTTACCGATTTCAATTCATCTTCCGAAATTCCATATTTTTCTTGCAGCTTGGTGTAGTGTTTTTTTACAAAATGATCAAAAGCATTTTCGAGAATATCAATGGATAAGCTCCTGATTTTGTTAGATTCTTTCGCTTTTAATTGAATCACCAAACACTCTTTTAAATCTCTTGCACCCACTCCAATTGGGTCTAAATGATGCACAACTGTTGTTAAAATTCGAATAACTTCTTCTTCATTCGTGAACACATTTGCAGAAAAAGCAAGGTCATCCACCAAATCAATAATTTCTCTTCGGATATAACCACTATCATCAATACTTCCCGCCAAATGTTCAGCAATTACAAACTCTTCTTCTGTCAATCGAAACGTATTCAACTGATTTTTCAACGACTGATGAAAGCTAATTCCGGCGTCATAAGGCACATTTTTTTCTTCATCATCAGCCGAATAATTACTTGTCTGTGTTTTATAACTTGGCACTTCATCATCACTCATATATTCATCAATATTGATGTCATCAGTATTGATTTTTTCAGAATCATTATCATCATCAAACTCATTTGATAGATCATCATCGAAGTTTTCTGATTCTTCTTTTCCATCATCAAGTGCAGGATTTTCTTCCATTTCTTCTTTCAATCGTTCTTCAAAAGCTTGCGTAGGCAATTGAATCAATTTCATCAACTGAATTTGTTGAGGAGATAATTTTTGTAATAGTTTAAATTGTAATCCTTGTTTTAACATAAGTACAAAGATATGAATTAACGCAAAAATAAAATCGCCATACTTTTGAGAATGACGATTGATTTTATAATTGTTTTATAAACTTAAAATTCTGCATTTTGAGGCGTTCTCGGAAAAGGAATCACATCACGAATATTACCCATTCCTGTCGTAAATAGCACCAAACGCTCAAATCCCAAGCCAAATCCTGAATGAACTGCAGTGCCATATTTTCGCAAATCAAGATACCACCACAAATCTTTTTCTTCAATGCCAAGTGCTCTCATTTTAGCGACCAAAACTTCATAACGCTCCTCTCTTTGGCTTCCTCCAACAATTTCTCCAATACCAGGAAATAAAACATCCATTGCTCTTACTGTTTTTCCATCATCATTCAAACGCATGTAAAACGCTTTGATATTTGCAGGATAATCAAACAAAATCACAGGACATTTAAAATGCGTTTCTACCAAAAAACGTTCATGTTCTGATTGCAAATCTGCACCCCATTCATTGATAATGTATTGAAATTTTTTCTTTTTGTTGGGCGTTGAATTTCTCAAAATATCAATTGCTTCTGTATAAGAAACTCTTTTAAAATCGTTGTCAACTACAAAATGAAGTTTTAGCAATAAGCTCATTTCACTCCGCTCATTCATTGGTTTTGTTTTGTCTTCTTCAGTCAAACGTTGGTCTAAAAATTCCAAATCGTCTTTGCAATACTCCAACGCATATTTCAATACTGATTTGATAAAATCCTCTGCCAAATCCATATTACCCTCCAAATCCATAAAGGCAACTTCGGGTTCAATCATCCAGAACTCGGCCAAATGTCTTGTTGTGTTGGAATTTTCAGCACGAAAAGTGGGACCAAACGTATATGCTTTTCCTAAAGACATCGCATACGCTTCAGCTTCTAATTGACCAGAAACCGTTAAATTGGTTTCTTTTCCAAAAAAGTCTTTAGAATAATCAATTTTTCCATCTTCGGTCAATGGAGATTTGTTGTCATGAAACGTGGTAACTCTAAACATTTCTCCTGCGCCTTCCGCATCAGAACCTGTAATAATTGGTGTGTTTACGTAGTTAAATCCATTTTCTTGAAAATATTTATGAACCGCAAAAGACAGTTTTGATCGAACACGCATCACCGCACCAAACGTATTGGTTCTTGTACGCAAATGAGCATTTTCTCTTAAAAATTCGAAACTATGTTTTTTGGGTTGAATAGGATATTCCTCAGGATTTGAATCGCCCAAAATCTCAATTTTAGAAACCTGAATTTCAACGGACTGCCCTTTTCCTTGACTTTCAATAATGGTTCCATAAACAGCAATTGCAGCACCAGTATTAATTCTTTTCAGGGTTTCTTCGGGAGTTTTTTCAAAGTCAATGACACATTGAATATTTTTGATGGTTGAGCCGTCATTTAAAGCGATAAAACGATTGCTTCTAAAAGTTCTTACCCATCCTTTAAGGATTATTTCTTTTAAAAGGGCACTTGAATTTAAAATCTCATCAACACGTAATTCTGTCATTTTTTCTCTGTTTGAGGTACGTAAAAAAAATATTTTTTGAAACGAGTGTAAAGATACTTTTTTTGATTGAAAAACGATAAAGGAAAATTTAGTTGTTCATTTCAGCTTTTTTATAAAATATACTTTATTTTAAATATATTATAAAGGAGATTTTGTACCGAATTTTTTATCAGATACAAAACTAGGAATTACAACCAATTAATTCGAAACGTTCAGTTTCAATTAGTATTTTATAAAAATCAACATACCAATCAACAATAAAATATCAAAATTGTATTCAATCATTTGTATTATTAAAATTGAAAGTGAGCAGGGTAAATTGTAAAAAGAAAAATAAAATTATGAGATTTTTTTATTAAAGTGATGAAGACCAATGATATAGTGTCATTGGCTTTCTGATTTTTATTTGATTATTGATTTCATGAAATTTTTTGAAATTAATGCCCTTCAAAAACTAATAATTTGTGAGATTCTCCCTTAAAAAAATCAAAGTGAATAAAATTAATCTTCTTGATCTTCTTCAGGAATAATCATCATTGCTGGTTCTTTGAATATTTTTTTATTGGCAATTTTCTTTTCAAAAGTCAATAATAATGAAGGCAATAACAACAAATTAGAAACCATGGCTAGCAATAATGTTACTGAAACCAGAGCACCCAAAGCAATCGTACCTCCAAAACTCGACAATGTAAACACTAAAAACCCAAAAAACAACACAATGGAAGTATAAAACATACTCACGCCAGTTTCACGTAAAGCTCCAAAAACAGAAGGTTTTATACGCCAATTATTGGCAATTAATTCTTGACGGTATTTTGCCAAAAAGTGAATGGTATCATCTACCGAAATTCCAAAACCGATGCTAAAAACTAAGATTGTTGAGGGTTTTATAGGAATGTTTAAAAAGCCCATCAATCCTGCAGTAATCAACAAAGGTAAAATATTTGGCAGCAAAGAAATCAGAATCATTTGTGGCGAGCGAAACATCCAAGCCATAAAAATCGCAATCAAAAGAATTGCTAATGACAACGAAACAACCAAATTTGTAATCAAATAATTGGTTCCTTTGATAAAAACCAACGCTTTTCCTGTCAATGTAACTGTATATTTATCTTTGTCAAATTCTTTGTCAATCACTGTTTGCAAACGTTCTTGTATGTCATCCATTTTGTCTGTTCCAATATCTTTCATGAACGTTGTGATGCGTGCATAACGCCCTGTAGAATCTGCAAAACTTTTGAGCATTCCTGAGTTGGCACTTGAGTTTTTTGAATAGGAAAAAATGTAGTTTTGCTCCTGATTTGTGGGCAATTGATAGTATTTTGGATTGCCTTTATAGTAAGCTTGTTTGGAGTATTTTACCAAATTTACTACCGAAATTGGTTTTGATAGTTCAGTAAAAGTTTCAATACTTTCATGAATTTTATTCATTTTTTTTAAGGTAGATAATTTCATCACGCCCTTTTCTTTTTTGGTATCTATCAAAATTTCTAAAGGCATGATTCCGCCAAATTCGTCTTCAAAAAAGGTAATATCTTTATAAAAATCCATGCTTTTGGGCATGTCTTCAATCAAACTTCCAGAAACTCGTATTTGATATACTCCAATAACTCCTAGAATAATTACGATTACTGTGGCAAAATAAATCGTAATTCTTTGCTCTTTTACCTTTTTTTCCATCCAATTCACCACATTTTCAATCCACCTTCTTTCAAGATGGTTCAAATGTTTTGATTTTGGAGGTGGCATAAAACTATAAATAATAGGAATAATCAACAGTGCAAGAATAAAAATACTGATGATATTCAGTGAAGCCAAAATCCCAAATTCGCGCAACAAATTACTCTTTACAAAAATAAAGGTCGCAAAACCAGCAGCAGTAGTAATGTTGGTCATCAAAGTTGCATTTCCGACTTTGGTAATCACACGCTGCAAAGATTTTGCTTGATTTCCGTGTTTTTTGATTTCTTGTTGGTATTTATTGATGAGAAAAATCGCATTTGGTACGCCAATCACAATAATCAAAGGCGGAATCAAAGCTGATAACACAGTGATTTCGTATCCAAACCAACCTATAAAACCAAAAGCCCAAGTAACGCCAATCATCACTAACAAAAGCGTAATAAATGTGGCTCTGAACGACCTAAAAAAGAAAAAGAAAATAACGGCAGTAATCAATAAAGCACCCAAAACAAATAATAAAATTTCATCTTGAATGTTCTTTGCATTTAAAGTTCGGATGTAAGGCATTCCTGAAATTCGAACATCAACAAGGTGTTCTTTTTCGAATTTTTCAACAACAGGAATCAGTTTACTAAAAATAAAATCTCTACGAGCAGGCGTGTTAATCAGTTCTTTTTTGATGTATATCGCAGTTTGGAGGGTTCCAGTTTTTTTATTGAACAACAAATTGTCATAAAATGGCAATTTTTCGAAAAGCTGTTTTTTGATTGCTAAAACTTCTTCAGTGGTTGTTGGATCTTTTTCGAAAAGTGGTTCTAAAACAAACTGTCTTATATTTCTATCCGCTTTTAATTTCTGAACATCAGCAATAGAAAGTGTAAAATCTATTTCTTCTAATTTATTAAAACTATCAATCAAATGATTCCAAGCATTGAATTTTTTTGGGGTAAAAACAGTAGCATCTTTAATTCCAAGAATCACCAAATTACCCTCTTCACCAAAAATTTCTAAAAATTTGCGGTATTCTAAATTGACTTTGTGATTTTCAGGAAGTAGGTTTGCTTCGGTATATGAAAATTTCATATACTTTATTTGCGATGCCAATAAGCCTGTGATAATTGCAATGATCAATAAAACCAAATAGCGGTTTCTTAAAATAATGCCTGCAGCTTTCGTCCAAAAATTCATTAAAAAAATTTAGGCAAAGGTAATTAATTGTAAGTCCGATATAAAACAAAAAAGAGTGTTAAAAAACACTCTTTTAATATTCGGTTATTGGATAAATTTAAACGGTCATGATTTCTTTTTCTTTCACGACCAAAATCTCATCGATTTTTTTCACGAAAGCATCTGTCAATTTTTGAACATCGTCTTCAATAATTTTCTTTAAATCTTCAGAAACATCTAGTTTTTTAATCTCATTATTGGCGTCTTTTCTTGCATTTCTGACAACAACTTTAGCAAATTCAGCTTCTACTTTTGATTGTTTTGCCAAGTCTCTTCTGCGTTCTTCAGTTAATGGTGGCACATTAATCATGATAATATCTCCATTATTCATGGGATTAAAACCTAAGTTTGCCAACTGAATGGCTTTTTCAATTTCTTGCAACATTTTTTTCTCCCAAGGCTGAATGGTCAATGTTCTTGGATCAGGAGTGTTTACATTGGCAACTTGCGACAAAGGCGTTTGTGAACCATAATAATTCACTAAAACGGTTCCTAACATTGCAGGAGTTGCTTTTCCAGCTCTAATAGAACGAAATTCTTTTTCAAGATGCGCAATGGCATTGTCCATGGCTTCTTTTGCGGTGTCTAAAATAAAATCTACTTCGTCGTTCATCTTTTTTTTAAATTAAAGATTTTTTTAAATATTGATCAATGTTCCTATTTTCTCGCCAGAAACCAGTTTCATTAAATTTCCTGTTTTGTTAATGTCAAAAATAATAATAGGTAATTTGTTTTCTTCACTCAATGTAAAAGCAGTCATGTCCATCACTTTCAATCCTTTTTTAATCACATCTTTAAAGGTAATATTTTGAAATTTAATAGCGTCTTTAAATTTTTCAGGATCTGCATCATACACACCATCTACTCTTGTTCCTTTCAAAATAGCATCAGCATCAATTTCAATAGCTCTCAAAACAGCAGCTGTATCAGTAGTAAAATATGGATTTCCTGTCCCTGCACCAAAAATTACCACACGTCCTTTTTCTAGATGTCTAATGGCTTTTCTACGAATATAAGGTTCTGCAACTTCTTTAATTTCAAGCGCAGTTTGCAATCTTGTATATATATTTTCAGCTTCTAAAGCACTTTGCAATGCCAAACCATTAATGCAAGTTGCCAACATGCCCATGTGATCTCCTTGCACACGATCCATACCATTACTTGCACCAGCAACACCTCTGAAAATATTTCCTCCTCCAATTACAATGGCAACTTCAATGCCTTTTTCCACGACCTCTTTGATTTCCTTTGCGTATTCTGAAAGACGTTTTGGATCAATTCCATAATTTCGATTGCCCATCAAGGCTTCTCCACTTAATTTTAAAAGGATTCTTTTGTAATGCATTTTGTTTTGGCTGTTAATTAATCCTTCTTTTTTAAAGGAATAAGGTTTTGCAAAATTAAGGTTTTTTTTCATTTAACTAAAAAGTGATGAAATAGTTTTTCCAAATTTTTTATCATAATTTATAAAATCAATAGAACTGAAATAGCAATCTTGAAACCTTTGTAGCATCAAATAAAAATGATTATTTTTGCACTCGATTTTTTAAAAAATAGAGAAATAGGAACATGAATATTAAAAAAGAAAACTTAGACGCTTTAAACGCAGTTATAAAAGTGGAGTTTGTTGAAGCAGATTATAAAGAAAAAGTTGACAAATTGTTACTTGATTATCGCAAAAAAGCGAACATCCCAGGATTTAGAAAAGGTCAAGTACCGATTGGAATGATCAAAAAACAATATGGAAAATCTTTGATGATTGATGAAGTAAATAAAATGCTTCAAAGCGCCTTAGGAAAATATATTGTAGATGAAAAATTGGACATTTTAGGAAGTCCATTGCCAAGAATCAAAGATGATTTTAATTGGGCTGCACCTCCTTTTTCATTTGAATTTGAATTGGGTTTGGCACCACAATTTGACATTGATTTAGCAGCTAAAAATAGCGTTCAGTTGTATAAAATTTCAGCAACAGAATCTTTGATTGATGAAGAAGTTCAAAATATCCAAGCGCGTTATGGAAGAATGAGTTCGATAGATGAAGTTATTGAGCAAGCAAATGTGACTGTCACATTCGTAAATGAAGAAATGGAAATCAATAAAAAATCGACTTTCAGAATCAATGAACTTAAAAACAATAAAAACGTTTTGATTGGAGCAAAAGTTGGCGATGTTGTTGCGTTGGAAACCAAAGGAATGTTTGAAGATGACCACAGATTGCAACACGTATTTGGCGTTTCTCATGACATTGTTCATGGTTTAGACATCACTGTTGAAGCGACTATTGAAGATATTACCAAAACAGAATTGGCTGATTTAGACCAAGAATTGTTTGATAAATTATTTCCTGACAATAGCGTAACAACTGCTACTGAGTTAAGAGATAAAATCAAGGAAGATGCTGAAAAGCAATTTGAACAACAAGCTGACCAACAGTTTTTGAATGACGTTATTGAATATTTAATCAACAATACTCAGTTTGATTTACCAGCTACATTTTTACAAAAATGGATGCAAACTGCTGGCGAAAAACCATTGACGCAAGAGGAAGCAATTGTAGAATACAACAAATCTGAAAAAGGATTGCGTTACCAATTAATGGAAGGAAAAATCCAAAGAGATCACAATATTACGATTGATTATAAAGAATTGGTTGATTATGCAAAAGGGTTTATTCGCTCTCAAATGGCTCAATTTGGAAACTTAAATCCAGAAGAAAAAGAGTTAGAAGACATTGCTAACCGAATTTTACAGAACAAAGAAGAAGCTCAAAAATTACAATCACAATTGTTAAGTCAAAAAATATTGAAATTCTATAAAGAGACTGTAAATTTTGAAACGAAAGAGATAACGTATGACGAATTTATTGAAAAAATGTATCATTAAAATGGAGTGATTTTTTTTCATTCTAAGTATTCAAAATAGCACATAAACAGAATAGTTTGTATCTTTACAAATTAATTAAAAATACTTTACAACAATGGATTTCGGAAAAGAATTTGAAAAATACGCAACTAAAGATTACGGAATTAGCAGTACTTATTATAACCAAATTACCAGCAGCTTAACTCCTTATATCATGGAAGAACGCCAAATGAACATCACACAAATGGATGTTTTTTCGCGTTTAATGATGGATAGAATTATCTTTTTAGGTACTGGAATTAATGATCAAATTGCGAATGTAGTGCAAGCTCAGTTATTGTTTTTAGAAAGCGTTGACGCCAATAAAGACATTTCAATTTATATCAATTCGCCAGGAGGAGGTGTGTATGCAGGTTTGGGAATTTATGACACCATGCAATTCATAAAGCCAGATGTAGCAACAATTTGCACAGGAATGGCTGCTTCTATGGGTGCAGTTTTAATGTGTGCAGGTGCCAAAGGAAAACGTTCTGCTTTGCCACATTCAAGAGTGATGATTCACCAACCAATGAGTGGCACTCAAGGGCAAGTTTCTGATATGGAAATTACTATCAAGGAAACCATAAAATTAAGAGACGAATTATACTCAATTATTTCTTATCACTCAGGACAGTCTTTTGACAAAATCCAAAAAGATTCTGACAGAGATTATTGGATGAAATCTTATGAAGCCAAAGAATATGGTATGATTGATGAAATCTTAGCAAGAAAATAAAAATGGCTATAGTCTTTAAGCTTTTCGTAATATGCTTCATAATATTGCCTAAAGCCTAAAGCTTAAAGTAAAAAAAATGGCAAAAAACGATAAATTAGAATGTTCATTTTGTGGTCGTAAAAAAGCAGAAACCAATTTGCTAATTGCAGGCGTTGATGCACATATTTGCGATCATTGTATTGAACAAGCTCATGGAATTGTAAAAGAGGAAATTTTACAATCCGTACAAAGCACTTTAACGAAAGATCTTACCATAAAAAAACCACAAGAAATTAAGACTTTTTTAGACCAATACATCATTGGTCAAGACGAAACAAAACGTGCCATGTCTGTGGCAGTTTACAATCATTATAAACGATTGTTGCAATCAAAAGACAAAAATGATGATGTCGAAATCGAAAAAAGCAATATCATTTTAGTGGGTGAAACAGGAACAGGAAAAACATTAATTGCCAAAACAATTGCAAGAATGTTGAACGTTCCTTTTTCAATTGTTGATGCAACTGTCTTAACACAAGCAGGTTATGTAGGTGAAGATGTCGAAAGTATTCTCACCAGATTGTTGCAAGCGGCTGATTATAATTTAGAAAGAGCCGAAAAAGGCATCGTTTTTATCGACGAAATTGATAAAATCGCTCGTAAAGGAGACAATCCCTCTATCACAAGAGATGTTTCTGGTGAAGGAGTCCAACAAGCTTTGTTGAAATTACTTGAAGGAACTGTTGTAAATGTGGCTCCAAAAGGGGGAAGAAAACATCCTGAACAAAAATTTGTGGAAGTAAATACCAAAGATATTTTATTTATAGCAGGAGGAGCTTTTTCAGGAATTGAAAGAAATATTAGCAAAAGATTAAATATGCAAGCGGTTGGTTTTGGTGCTTCTATAGATGAAAATCCGCTTGATAAAGAGAATTTATTGCAATATATCACGCCTTCTGATTTAAAATCTTTTGGATTAATTCCTGAGATTATTGGTCGTTTGCCAGTATTAACGTATATGAATCCTTTAGATGAAACTGCATTGCGTGCTATATTAACTCAACCAAAAAACTCGATCATCAAACAATATGCAAAGCTATTTTTGATGGATGATGTTCATTTTACCATTAATGAAGAAGCGTTGAATTTTATTGTCGAAAAAGCAATTACTTACAAACTTGGTGCAAGAGGTTTGCGTTCTCTATGCGAGGCAATTTTCACTGATGCCATGTTCGATTTACCAAGCACTGATGATAAAGTGTTGCATGTAACCAAACAATATGCCGAATCAAAATTATCACACGTGGCCTTAAAAAAACTAAAAGTAGCATCATAAGTTGCTATAATAGTGTCAAGTCCTAAATAATTTATGCAGATTATTAGATAAATTTCAATAAATTAAAAAATGTATCAAAAACTTTTTGATACATTTTTTTATTTTTTTTAATCTGCCAAAGAATCATTCGAATCCTTATATTTGTTATCTTTTTTAAGCAAAACTATTTCATGATTTCTAGAAGTACTATTGAACGCGTTTTTGAATCTGCAAGAGTAGAAGAAGTTGTTGGTGAATTCGTGCAACTCAAAAAAGCGGGCAGTAATTTCAAAGGATTGAGTCCATTTACAGATGAAAAATCACCTTCATTTATGGTATCTCCTGTAAAACAAATCTGGAAAGATTTCTCAACAGGAAAAGGGGGTAATGCCATTTCATTTTTAATGGAGCATGAGCATTATACCTATCCTGAGGCCATCAAATGGTTGGCAAACAAATACAATATTGAGATTGATGAAACCGAGCAAACCAATCAAGAAAAAGAACTTGTCAACGAACGTGAAAGTATGTTTGTGCTCACGGATTTTGCGAAAGAATTTTTTCACAATACCATGCTCAAAACCAATCAAGGAAAAGCGATTGGACTCAGTTATTTCAAAGAACGGGGTTTTAAAGGCGAAATTATTGAAAAATTCGATTTGGGATATTGTCTTGATGAATGGGATCATTTCACAAATGCAGCCATTGCAAAAGGATATCAACTAAAATATCTTGAATCTACAGGATTAAGTATAGTCAAAGAAAACAAACAATTTGACCGTTTTAAAGGTCGTGTCATATTTCCAATCCATTCCATGTCCGGAAGAACATTGGGTTTTGGCGGCCGAATTTTGACAAATGACAAAAAAGCAGCAAAATACCTCAATTCTCCTGAAAGTGATATTTATCACAAAGGGAAAGTGTTGTATGGAATTTTTCAAGCTAAGAAAGAAATTGCCAAACAAGACAATTGTTTTTTGGTAGAAGGATATACGGATGTGATTTCGTTTCATCAATCAGGCATCGAAAATGTGGTGGCTTCTTCAGGGACAGCATTAACGACTGATCAAATTCGGTTGATTAGCAGATTGACCAAAAATATCACCGTTCTTTTTGATGGTGACGCAGCAGGAATCAGGGCTTCCATTCGTGGAATTGATTTGATTTTAGAGCAAGGAATGAACGTGAAAGTGGTTCAATTCCCAAATGGCGAAGATCCTGACAGTTTTACAAAATCGCATTCTGACAGCGAGTTACAAGAATTTTTAGAAACTGCTGCGCAAGATTTTATCAATTTCAAAGTGTCACTTTTATTGGAAGAAGCACAAAATGATCCTGTAAAAAAAGCAGGATTGATTCGTGACATTGTGGCAAGTATTTCTAAAATTCCTGATGCTATTCAACGTGAAGTATATGTTCAGGAATGTGCCAGAGTTATGGAAATTTCTGAACGTATTTTGTTCAGTGAATTGGCACAATTACTCTCAAAAAACAATATCGAAGATGCAAAAAAAAATAAAGCAGAGAGAAAAACCTTCGAGGTTGTAAAAAGACAAGATATTCAGTTAAGGGAAATCGACCAACTCGAAATTTTAGAGCGAGAAATTATTAAAATTTTACTGCTTTATGGCAATGAAGAAGTTGATTTTATTGACGAAATTATTCACATTAATGAAAATGGCAAAGAAATAAAAACGCCCAAGAAATATAAAAATCCGGTTTCAACGGAAATCTATTTGCAATTGCATGAAGACGAAATTAATTTTACAAATTTGGTCTTTCAAGAAATTTATAACGAAATTATCTTCCAGTTGAATAATACCCAAAAATTAGAAATCGACCAATTAATCAATCACACCAATCCTATTATTGCGTCAACTGTAACTTCTATTTTGATGGATGAAGAAAAATACCAACTCAGTCAATGGGATCGCAAAAATATTTTTGTAACTGAGACAAAAGAAGTTTTGACGAAAGCAGTAACAGACTCCATTTACAACATCAGAAGAATATTAATTGACAAACTTCTCAAAGACAAATCAATCAAAGAAAAAGAATATTCATCAGATGAAATCGAAGAAATTATGAACTACAATTCATTAAGAATTCGCCTTTCTGAAAAATTAAACAGGGTAGTTTAGAAAAAAAATAAAATAGTACTCAGAAAAAAAAGGATTTTTGATGCTTACAAATCATTGATTTTACCAGAAAACATCAAAAAAACTCCTCAAAAATCATTTCCTAGAAATATTAATTAACTGTAAATAGTTTGTTTTCCTGATGTTTGATGTTTTTTTAGTGCATTTAGATTCGAAAAAGAATTTAATTGTTAGTTATGAAAAAATCATTCAGTTGTTTATTTTCCTAACTTTTGAAATCTCTAACGGGTCTAAAAGACTCGCGTATATTAGAATAAAAAAAATGATGATTGCTGTAAACCTCCTATAGAAAATTCCTTTATTTGTAAGATGAAGGAGTTTTTTTAATTTTATTTCTTTAAATCTTTCGGAATTTCACACACAGGTATAGGTAACATTTTATGTTTGTTTGCACTATTGAATTTGGTGTATATTTTAAAAACTTCTAGATCTCTTCCTGTAAAATCATTCGTTGTTTTGCCATTTTCTTGCATGTCCATTGCCCATTCTAGTTCGTCATAAGACGCTCCAATTTGGTCTTGATCTGTTCTATCATCTCCCCACAAACCGTCAGTTGGCGGGGCTTTAATAATTTCTTGATTCACGCCATAATGTTTTGCAATCATATACACTTCCGATTTCATCAAATCAGCAATCGGACTCAAATCTACCCCTCCATCACCATATTTTGTATAAAAACCAACCCCAAAATCTTCTACTTTATTTCCTGTGCCTGCAACCAAATAGCCATGTAATGCTGCAAAATAATACAAGGTGGTCATTCGTAAACGCGCTCTTGTGTTTGCCAGAGACATAAAACGGCTTTCTTCATCAGCAACTTTGGGCAATGATGCAATTAAACTATCAAAAACAGGTGTCAAATTTACAGTCACTTTATAAACATTTGGATGGTTTTTTTGAAGCCAATCAATATGATTTTGAGCTCTACTTACATGACTTTCTGCTTGATGAATGGGCATTTCTAAACACAATAAAGGCAAGCCGGTTTTTGCACACAATGTGGAGGTTACTGCAGAATCTATTCCTCCAGAAACGCCAATCACAAAGCCATGTACTTTCGCATTTCCTGCATAATCTTTTAACCAATTTTTAATGTATTCCGCTACTTTTTCTGTGTTCATTGATAAACTATTTTAGTATTTTTAACGTTCTTAATTTTTAATGACTAAGATACAAAGAATATGAGATTTGCTGGAATTATTTTTGTGGTTTTAATGATATTTTTTTCTTGTTCCAAGAAAAAACAACCAACTATTGATGTTTCAAAAACAACCGTTGACTTTTATGTAAAGCGTTTTGAAGTTGATTTTTACAACGCAAATCATGAAAACTTGCCCAAAGTAAAAGTGAAATATCCTTATTTATTTCCGACAGCTTTTACGGATAGCATTTCATTTACGAAAATTGAAGACCCACAAGAGCAAGAATTATTTGCTGAAGTTCAGAAAGTTTTCAAAGATTTTTCTGAAATTGACAATCAATTAACGTCGCTTTTTAAACATATCAAATATTACAATCCCACATTTCAACCGCCAAATGTGGTGACACTTCAAACCAATCTTGATTATGACAGCAAAGTGATTTATGTAGACAGTTTGCTACTCATTTCGTTGGATGTCTATCTTGGAAAAAACCACAAATTCTATAGTGATTTTCCAAAATACATCAAAGAAAATAACACGAAAGAACACTTAATTGTTGATGTTGCTGAAGCCATCATTGGCAAAAAAACTCCGTTTTCAAACAACCGAACTTTTGTCGGAAAAATGATTCATGAAGGCAAGAAAATAGCACTATTGGATTGGTATTTACCTGCAGTTTCTGAAAAAGAAAAATTGGGTTATGCTCAAGAAAAATTGGATTGGGCTGTTGAAAACGAAGCGCAGATTTGGGCCTATTTTATTGAAGAGCAATTGCTTTTTAGCACAGATACAAATCTTAACAAACGATTTTTAGAAAGCGCACCATTTTCAAAGTTTTATAGAGAGCAAGACGATTTATCGCCGGGAAAAATAGGCGTTTGGATGGGATGGAACATCGTACAATCGTATTTGAAACATAATGAAGTATCTTTGCAAGAATTTTTAAAATTAGACGAAACAACAATCTTCGACAAATCAAAATATAAACCCAAAAAGTAATGGCAATTTCACACAACACCGAAGTAAATTTCAATATTGCATTGGATGAAAATAAGATTCCTGAAACCATTTCTTGGACCGCAAAAGATGGTGGCATTGAAAACCAACCTTCAAAAGCAGTGATGATTTCTGTGTGGGATCACCAAAAAAAAGATACGTTGCGGATGGATTTATGGACGAAAGAGATGCCAATTGATGACATGAAACAATTTTATCATCAAACAATGGTTTCTATGGCCGATTCTTTTGAGCGTGCTACAAACGATCATATAATGAGTAAAACCATGAGAGATTTTTGTGAGTATTTTGCAGAAAGTTTACAACTCAAAAAAGGAAACTAAGCCTTTTTAATCTGATTGATAATCGTTTGATAATCTTCATGTTCGTTTACAAAATCAATGTCAGATACATCAATCACTACTACATGTAAGTTGGGTTGTGTGCTGATAAAACTTTTATAACCATCATGTATTTTTTGAAGATAGTTTTCTTCAATATTTTGCTCATATTCTCGGCCTCTTTTTTTAATGTTCTCTAAAAGTCGGTAAGTGTTTTGGTATAAATACACATACAAATCTGGTTTTGTAATCTCTTTATACATGATGTCAAACATTTTACGATACAACA
Source organism: Flavobacteriaceae bacterium UBA2540 (assembly GCA_002340765.1). Lineage (GTDB taxonomy): Bacteria > Bacteroidota > Bacteroidia > Flavobacteriales > Flavobacteriaceae > Polaribacter. Next base: position 38,742 of record DDMS01000061.1, read on the forward strand.
AATACTCCTCTTTTTGAAGCGTAATTTGCGCAAAAATCAAAGATTTAAAAATATAATAGTCAGAGACAATCAGGTTTTGAAACAAATCTAACTGCGCCAAATCATCACTCAATTGTTGATACCTGTCTGCCAAAAAACTCATTTCCAAAGGAAAAGCAAAACGATCCTTGTCTTCATAGAATTTTGGTAAAAAAGGATTGTCCGCAAAACGCTCTAAAATAATTTTTGCATTAAATTCATCAGACATCATTTTTGACAAAGAGGTTTTTCCTGCGCCAATATTCCCTTCAATCGCAATATAATTATACTTTTCTACAATCGGAATTGGTCGTTTCAGGTAACTATCAGTTTTAATAATTTCGGAAGCATCTTCACAATGTTGCAAACAAACACTCAGTTGCTTTCTTTCAATCGGATGAAAAAAAGAAGGCGCAATTTCGACCAAAGGCACCATCACAAATTTCCGCAACAACATTTTAGGATGAGGCACTGTCAAAAGCTCAGAAAAGATGATTTCTTCATCAAACAATAAAATGTCAATGTCTATATTTCGATCCAAATAGGTGGTTGAATTGATTCTTTTTCTACCCAAATTGGTTTCAATTCCCAACAAAATCTTCATCAATATTTCAGGAGCGTGATAGGTAGAAACTTCTAGGCAAATATTATAAAAATCCGCACTCTCAAAACCCCAAGAAGCTGTTTGATACACACTAGAAATCTTTCGAATATCACCCACTTTTTCGGCAATATGTTCAATAGCTTGTTGAAGATTTTCGTTTTTATCCCCAAGATTTGTTCCTAAAGATAAATAAGTGATGCGTTGTATTTTCATATGGATTACAAAGAAAATAAAAGCATTTCTAATATCATCAAAGTTTCTTAAATTAGTTTCAAAGTTTTAAGTTTAAGGGTTTCAAAGCTTCAAAGTTTCAAGATTCAAAGTTTTAGTTTACTGCCTTCCGCCTAACACCTTCCGCCAAAAAAACCATTTTTTGAACAATTTGAGCTCTTCAAAACAATAGTCAAATCATATTTTTATTAAAATTCACTTGTAGGATATTATTAAATGAGATTAATTTTTAATTTGTCGATGATTCTGTTGAATGTAAATTTATTCAAATATTGAATAGTTTTGAGTGTTGTTATTTTAACGTGAGTTCGATTTTAATTTAACCCCATTATCAAAACTAAATCTTCGCCTGGTAGGTATACAAATCATAATAGCGGGCTTGCAATGCAATCAATTCATGGTGAGTGCCTCGCTCTACAATCCTACCTGCTTCAATCACTAAAATTTGGTCTGCTTTTTTAATGGTACTCAGTCTGTGAGCAATGACAATCGTGGTGCGGTCTTTGATCAATTCCGACAAACTTTTTTGAATCAATGCCTCACTTTCGGTATCCAAACTAGAGGTAGCTTCATCCAAAATAATAATTTTAGGGTTTGCCAAGATAGCACGTGCAATCGCCAATCGTTGGCGTTGTCCTCCTGATAGTTTCACACCACGCTCACCAATTACGGTGTCTAAACCATCGTCAAAACGGTCTGTAAATTCGTTTACATAGGCTGCTTTTACAGCATTTAGCAATTCAGCTTCTGGAGCATTCGGTTTGGGAAACAGGATGTTTTCTCGAATCGTACCTTCAAACAAAAATTCATCTTGCAACACCACTCCCAAATATTGGCGATAACTAGGCAACACTACTTTGGATAAATCGTGGTCATCAATCAACACCGTCCCAGAAGTAGGGGTTAAAAAAGTAGCCGACAATCCCGCAATGGTCGATTTCCCTGAGCCTGAACTTCCTACCAACGCTACTACAGTGCCTGCAGCAGCTGTGAAACTAATATCGTGCAACACTTCTTTGCCTGCATCATACGAAAAAGATACATTGCGAAAAGTGAGTTCGCCTTTCAAGTCTTGCAACTCTAAATTACGTTGATGGTCATCTGCTTCAGACGTGGCGTTCATTAATTCTTCTGTGCGATCTAAACCCGCCAAAGCTTCTGTCAATTGACTGCCAATATTGCTCATTTGCACAATGGGCGCAATCATAAAACCTAAAATAAGGGTAAAAAATAAAAAATCACCCGTAGTCATCGTCCCTTGAATCATATAATACCCTCCCATACCCATAATCCCTGTGGTAGCAACGCCTATCAAAAAGGTAGCAGCACTCGTCATAAAGGCAGTGGCTGTTAAGCTTTTCTTGACGTTTTGATAGAGTTTGTCAACGCCTTTTTCAAAGACTACTTGCTCTTGTGCCTCTGCATTGAACGCTTTTATCACTCGAACACCTGCCAAAGTTTCTGTCAATCTACCTGTCACCTCGGCATTGATTTTTCCCCTTGTTCTAAAAATAGGACGAATGTATTTGAACGCTTTCAAAGCTATAACCCCAAAAATAGACAAGGGCACAAACACAAATAAGGTCATCCAAGGATTCAATTTGATCAAAATAACCAAAGATACAATGGCCGTAAAACTCCCACCCACCAATTGCACCAAACCAGTGCCAATCAAGTTTCGTACTCCTTCTACATCATTCATAATCCGCGAAACCAACGCACCTGATTTTGTATTGTCAAAAAAAGAAATGGGCAATGACAATACCTTTTTTTGTACTTGTGCACGCAATTCGCTGATCAAATATTGCGCTTGCACACTCAAAATTCGAGTCAATAAAAAGGAAGAAACTGCTTGTAACAAAATAGCACCTATCACAATGCCAATCAACCCATACAATTGGGTCATGTCTTTATTCGGAATCACCTCGTCCAACAAAATCTTGCTTTGCCAAGGCAATATCAATCCTGACAAACTCTTCACCACAATCAATCCCAATCCAACAAATACCAAATTTCTACGTGGCCAAATGATGGTTTGAAAGGCTTTCGCCATCGTTACTTTTGGGGTAGTAGCATCCGTTTTTTTTGAAACAGCTGAAAATTGTTGCATGTGTAAAATAAGTATAGAAATGAAGTGTAAAAATAACCAATCTAGCTGGTTGATTTGTAAAATAGGGAGCAAAAAAAAACCATTTTTCAAATGGTTTTTAGCGAATCAAAAGAATGCTATTATTTGCGGTTCGCTTTCTTTGCAGTTTTTGCAGCTTTCTTTTCTTTAGGCGTTAAAACAGCTTCTTTTTTAACGTTCTTTTTTGCGTCTTGTGATTTTGCCATGGTGGTTTTAAGTGTTTAGTTTTAAGTGGTTGGTTTTTATTTTTTAGTTTTTCGTCTATGTTCCTTTGTCTTTCGTCTTTCGTCTTTTTGACAATGTTGATTACAAATATAACAGATTTTTTAGTTCTTGGTTGTTTTGGTTGTTAGTTTTTTGATGTTAGCTTTTGGTTCTTGGATCTTGATTCTTTGTTTTTAGTTCTTTTTCCATTGCCCATCCCTGATATAAGTTGACCACAAAAGTCAAATTATATGAAAGCAAATTTTCGAGAAATCACGAAATACAGGCGTTATTCTGATGAATTTAAAAAGGAAATTGTCTCTATTTTTGATTACGATAAATTAATAGAAACCGGTCAACACTAATTAGGGATTGGTATTTTAGTTCTTCGTCTTCGTTTTCAATAATTAAAAAACCAGCTTTTAATCCCTAAC